>NZ_JBSGZP010000257.1:0-9486 GCF_053611065.1 Streptomyces sp. NPDC054840 | reverse complement strand
GGGCGCGGCGGGCACGGTCGAGGTCACGGTGCGCGACCACGGCGCAGGCGTGCCGCCCGACGAGCTGGAGCGGCTGGCTGATCGCCTCCTCGCTCCTCGCGCCGTTCTTCGGACCGGTGGCGGGCGCGATCGGAATCTGGGCGGCGAACGCGTTCCTCAACTGGCAGCGGGCGCGCCGTACGGAACGGTTCATCAACCAGCTCCCGGACCTGGCCCGCATCCTCGCCAACGCCACCCAGGCCGGACTGGCGCTGCGCACGGCCATCGGCATGGCCGCCGAGGAGCTGGAGGCACCGGCGGGCGAGGAACTGGCGCGCGTCGCCGACCGCCTCGCCGTCGGCCACTCGATCGACGAGTCCCTCGGCGAACTCACCGAGCGCCTGCCCTCCCGCGAACTGGTCGTCCTGGTCTCCACACTCGTCCTGTCGGCCCGCGCGGGCGGTGCGATCGTGGACAGCCTGCGCAACCTCACGGTGACGCTGGAGCAGCGCAAGGAGACCCGCAGGGAGATCCGTACCCAGCTGTCCCAGGTGACGGTGACCGCGTACCTGGTCCCCGGCATCGGCCTCGGGTCCCTGCTGCTGGTCGACCTGATGATGCCGGGCGCCCTGGACCGGATGACGGGCGCGTTTCTCGGCCAGACGGCCGTACTCATCGCCCTCGGCCTCTTCGCCCTGGGGTTCATCCTCATCCGCCGCCTGTCGAAGATCGACGTGTGAAGGGGCGGACGGGACGATGATCGGACTTCTTCTCGCACTGGCCGTGGCCCTGTCCGTCCTCGGCGCGTTCCACGGCATCCGCCTCTACCGCGCGGACGTGAAGCTGCCCACGGACCTCGCGCTCGCCCTGGAGGTCGGCGCCACCCGCACGACGGCGGTCGGCTCCCTGGTGGACCGGATGGGCATCCGCTGGGCCCCCGCGGTACTGCGCCTGATGGGGCCGGCCCGGGTGGCCGGCAAGCGCCGCCAGATCGACATGGCGGGCAACCCGGCCGGCCTGACGATCGACCGGTACGCGGCCCGGCGGGCGGTGTACGGGGCCCTGGGGGCCCTCGGCGCCTTCTCGATGCTGATCAACGGTCAGCTGGTCGCCGCACTCCTCATGGTGGCCTTCGGCCTGTTCTGGATCGAGGCCGGCCTGTGGTCGGCGATCCGGGTCCGCCGCGACCACATCGAGCGGACCCTGCCGGACTTCCTGGACGTTCTCGCGGTCGTCGTCAGCGCCGGGCTGGGCTTCCGGCAGGCGCTGGAGCGGGTGGCGGACAAGTACGAAGGCCCCTGGGCCGACGAGATCCGCATCACGTTGCAGCAGATGAACATGGGCGTCAGCCGCCGCCAGGCCTTCGACGAACTGCGCCGCCGCAACGACAGCGAGCAGGTCGCGCAATTCGTGACGGCCCTGCAGCAGGGCGAGGAACTCGGCTCGCCGATCGTCGAGACCCTGATCGCGATCGCCGAGGACATGCGCCGCACGGACGCCCAGAACGCCCGCCGCCGGGCGGCCCGGGCGGTCCCGAAGGCGACGTTCGCCGTGACCATGTTCATGCTTCCGGGCACGCTGATCCTGCTGGTCTGCGGCTTCGTCTACGGCGCGAACGTCGACTTCGACGCGCTGTTCGGGGGTGGCTGAGCCATGGCCCGGCTGAGCGTGCTCATCGCGGACGGCAACCCGGTCATCCGGGCGGGCCTGGCGGCCGTCCTGCGCACGGCCGAGGACCTCGACGTGACAGCCCAGGCGGCGGACGGCCGTGAAGCCCTGAGCCTGACCCGCCGGCACGCCCCGGACGTGATCCTGCTGGACGTCCGGATGCCGGGGGTGGACGGGATCTCGGCACTGCCGCACCTCGTGCAGCTCGCCCCGGTACTGATGCTGACGTACAGCAGGGAAGCCGAAATCATTCGCGAGGCCCTGCTGTTGGGCGCCGGGGGCTACCTCGTGCACGGCGAGTTCACGACGGAGGGCCTGCTGAGGGCGGTACGGGACGCCCCGCTGGGCCGCCCCCACTTCACCCCGACGGCGGCGAGCGCACTCCTCGCGGAGCTCCGGGCCTCTTCGCATCCGCAACGAGTTGTGGCACAGTCTTCTGAGCGGATGCACAACTCTGTTGTCTTCGGGCTGAGTTCCCGGGAGGTGGAGATCATGGATCTGATCGCGTCCGGGATGAGCAACCAGCAGATCGCAGCCGCCTGCTTCATCAGCGAGAAGACGGTCAAGAACCACATCAACCGCATCTTCGCGAAGCTCCGGAGCGCCACGCGCAGCGAGGCGATAGCCCGCTGGCTGGGAACCGCCCGTCCAGGAGTGACCGGTCATGGGTAGACAGAGTGCGCAGTGGGTCCGTAATTGGGCCCCGGGACCCTTGGTGACGACTGGTTACTCGCCGTACCGTCCGCAGATCGACACCGGTACCGGCCCGGGAGGGAACCCCCATGTCACAGAACACGCTGCTGAAGGCCGCCGTGGAGGCACGGATCAGGGTGAACGGCTGGACGGACACGGCCGTGACAAGGCTCCGCAAGCGCCACGCGAACCTCGACCGCGGCCAAACCGCCTTCGAATACCTGGGCATCATCTTGGTGGTCGTGGTGATCATCGGTGCGATCATCGGCACCGGAATTGGCCAGGCCATCACGACCAAGATCACCGCTGCCGTTGCGAGCATCACGGCAGGCAGATGACCTGTCGCCGATTCGGCGGTGACCGCGGCCAGGCGTTCCCCATCTACGTCGTACTCGTGGCGGGTCTACTCTTCGCCGCTCTGGCGTATTTCACGATCGGCAAGGCGGCGATCGTCCGCAGCAATGCGCAGGGGGCTGCGGACGCCGCGGCACTCGCAGCGGCGCGCGAGGGCCGAGACACCTTGGTGCCCGGAATCGACCTTGCCACCCTCTCTCCGGAGGCCTGGGAGCAGGTCCTGCTGGGCAAACGATTCGACACTTCGGGCAGCGCTTGTGTGGCGGCGCATGACTTCGCCGCCATGAATGACGCGACGACGACATGTAACCGGTCGGGTACCCGGTTCACTGTCCGGTCGAAGACGAACGGAGCGGTGGGGGATTCTGTCGTCCCTGGAACAAGTGGCAGGCGTGGGGAAGCGGATGCGACTGCGGAAATCGTTCCGCGCTGCCACATCAGACCTGGGGAGTCCGGGAGTGGGGGCAGCTCTGCGCCGGCACCGACGCCACCTGGGCCGATCAAATTCTACTGCGAAAAAGGGGTCGTTGTGGGCTATGACCCCGCCCAACCGCGCTCGTGGCGTTCGCTGGCTGCGGTTCTGTTTGACGTACGCCTGATCGCCTGATGATCGAGAGACAAGGAAGCCAAGTACATGAGTGTTCGGCGGCGCGCGGCCCACGGGAAGGCGGTCGTAGGCATGGTGGCCGTCCTGGCCCTTGCCCTGACCGGGTGTGGCGGAGCGGGTAAGTCAGACAAGCCCGCTGCGTCGACGTCGGCGAAGCCGCAGACCAGCGGCGAGGCGTCCCCTTCTGGAGCGGTGAAGGGCGCGGATGCCTCGCCGACTCAGATTCTCGCTACGGTGAACGGCGAGGGGGGCATGGTGCTGACGATCAACAAGGCTGCCCGGGATGCTGGTGGATTTCTCACGGTCGAAGGTCAGTTGAAGAACACCGGTAGTGCTGCGTACGTGAACACTGCGCCGTGGCGCGGCAACGAGCTGAACGCCAGTGGTGTATCCGTAGCTGGTGTGACCCTGGTCGACAAGGTCGGGAAGAAGAGGTACTACGTGCTCCGAGACACCGATGGCCGGTGTCTGTGCACGACTGGGCTGAACATCATCGAGGCCGGCCAGACCATGCCGTTCTTCGCGCAGTTCCCTGCTCCGCCGACCAGCACAAACGAGGTGGACCTCAGCCTCCCCACCTTCGCCACGACGACCGTCAAACTCTCCGGGTGACCCCATGACCAAACGCCACCGCGCTTTCGCCGCTGCAGCCGTCGTCGGGCTCGTCGTTGCCGGCGTTCAATCAGTCGGCGTGACCGTCGCTCGAGCCGACGACGCCAAGCCATCCGTACCGCCCGGCACCGAGCCATCCGCCTCCGCACCTGTACAGATCGACTCCAACGCGCCCGGGCTCAAGATCCCGCAAGGCGGGACGCTCGCGCCCGTCAAGGTGCTGGACATCGCCGAGGTCGTCGAAGACCTCGGTGGGGAGCAGCGGCGGCAGGAGACGAACCAGACCGTCATGATGGCGCTGCAGTCCGAGGTGTTGTTCCCGGAGAACAGCGCCGTGTTCAACGCGCAGGCCGCCGCCCGGATCCAGGCCATCGCCAACGAGATCAACACGCAGAAGGCGACCCGCATCCGGGTCTTCGGGTTCACCGACGACCAGGGCAGCTACGAGCACGGCAAGGAACTGTCCAAGCAGCGCGCCGACGCCGTGCAGGCCGAGCTGGCCAAGACCGTGACCAACCCGAGTGTCGTCTTCGACGTCCGCGGCTACAGCGAGGACTACCCGATCGCCGACAACAGCACGGAGGAAGGCCGCAAGAAGAACCGCCGTGTCGAGATCACTTTCCCGCGCGGCGCCGGTTAGTCAGCTCGCGCGCTGCCACGCCGGAGCCGGCCGCGGGAGGACTCCACCAGCGTTCCGAGGACGAGCGACGGGGCCAGTACGCAGAGGACGAGCTCGGTGACGAGGGGCCACGGCGCGGGCTGGCCCTCCCCTGGGGTCATGCCATGGATCGGCCCCACCAGAGGAACAGCGGGAACGCGCACAAGGCGGGCGGGCCCATACGAAGCCGGGATCCTGGGCGAACGGCGTGACGGCGCTCGCCAAGGCCACGGCGGCGCCGAGGAGGGGGGCTTGTCGTGAGTACCCCGTCCAGAACGATGCGCACGGGGCCGGCCCCTCCCCGGTCGGGGCCGGACCCTTGCGCGGGATCAGCCGAACTGGCCCGGCTGGTAGTCGCCCGCCGGCTGCTGGACGATCACGTTCAGGCGGTTGTACGCGTTGATCAGGGCGATGAGCGACACCAGTGCCGCCAGCTGGTCCTCGTCGTAGTGCTTGGCCGCGTTGGCCCACGCCTCGTCCGAGACGCCGCCGGCCGCGTCGGCGATGCGCGTGCCCTGCTCGGTCAGCTCCAGGGCCGCCCGCTCGGCGTCGGTGAACACCTTCGCCTCGCGCCAGGCCGCGACCAGGTTGAGCCGTACCGGGTCCTCCCCGGCGTGCGAGGCGTCCTTGAAGTGCATGTCGGTGCAGAAGCCGCAGCCGTTGAGCTGGCTGGCCCGGAGCTTCACCAGCTCCTGCGTGGCGTGCGGCAGCGTCGATTCCGAGATGACCTTGCCCGCGGAGTTGATGTACCGGCCGAACTTGGTCGCGACCGCGTTGCCGTAGAGGTTGAGACGCGCTTCCATCGTGATCTCCTTGCCGTGCCGACGGTTACACAGCTCTGACAGAGAACGCGACCCGGATGTGACAGCCCTACGGGACAAGCGAACGTGACCTGCGTCACTCGCCCAGGAGGAGCTCCGCGATTTCGCGGGCGCGGTGGGCCGGTTCCGGGCCGGGGGTCAGGGCCGCCACCGTCGTCGCTCCCTCCGTCAGGATCAGGAGCCGGTCGGCGAGGAGGCGGTCGGAGCTCAGGCGGGCCAGCAGGGCGTGGAGTTCCGCCTTGTGGACGCGGACGATCTCCGGGGCCCCCGCGCCCAGTTCCCCGTACGCGTTGAGGAACGCGCAGCCCCGGAAGTCGGGCTCGGTGAACCAGTCCGCCAGCCAGTCGAAGACCGCGAGCACCCGCGCCCGTGGCTCCGCCGGGGTGAGGGCCGCGGCGCGCAGGGAGTCCAGCCATCGCCGGTCGCGGCGTTCCAGGTAGGCCGCCACGAGGGACTCCTTCGCCGGGAAGAGTCGGTAGAGGCGCTTGAGGGGAACCCCGGAGGCGGTGCGGATCCGGTCCATGCCGACGGCCTGGATGCCGTGCCGGTAGAACAGCTCCTCCGCCGCGTCCAGCAGCCGGGTGCGGGCCTCTTCGTCGTCCATGCGTGCAGGGTAGCCCGTTTCCCCTTGCGCCGAGAGCGAGCGTTCTCATACGGTGGGCGGGGCCGAGAACGTACGTTCTCGCTCCTCTTCTCTTCTCCCCTTCGGAGGATCTCCTGTGACGCGTCCGCCCCTGCCGCCCTTCACCGAAGAGTCCGCCCGCGCCAAGGTCCAGGCCGCCGAGGACGCCTGGAACAGCCGCGACCCCGAGCGCGTCGCGCTCGCGTACACGGAGGACTCGGTCTGGAGGAACCGGGACCGCTTCCTCACCGGACGCGCCGAGATCCGCGCGTTCCTCGCCGCGAAGTGGGAGCGCGAGCTCGACTACCGCCTCCGCAAGGAGCTGTGGGCCTTCACCGGCAACCGCATCTCGGTCCGCTTCGAGTACGAGTGGCACGACGCCGCCGGCCAGTGGTTCCGCAGTCACGGCAACGAGCAGTGGGAGTTCGACGACGACGGCCTGATGAGGCGGCGCGAGGCGAGCATCAACGACGTCCCGATCGCCGCCGGGGACCGCCACCTCGCCTGACCCGTCCGCCCGCCCGGCGCGCCGGTCCCGGTGCCGGGTGCGTCCCCCCTCCACGGCCCTCCCGGCAGGGGCCGCCCCGGCCGCCCCGGCGATCCTGCGGCGGACAGGCGATCCCGCGCCGGGACCAGGTGCGCTTGCCCCGGAGGTGGCAGTCGTCGCCCTCGGCCACCACGTCGGCGCCGGGCCGGTCGGCCCGTTCGGCGCGCGGCAGGCCGAGCGCGGCGTCGACTGGGTGGCGCCCTCCCGTCGGCGGGCCGTGGCGGCCGGATCGGCGACCGGATACGGAGTTCCGTCCCGGATCGGCGCGACCCACCGGGCGGGAACCACCGGGCGAGAACCACCGTGCCGCCCACCACGGCGGCCAGTGCCGGCCCGGCGGCCGGCGCCGCGCGAATCCTCCGGCGCCGCGCGAATCCTCCGGCGCCGCGCGAATCCTCCGGCGCGGTGCGGGGGGCGGGGTCGCTGCGACATGCCGACAGCTTTTCCCGGGCACCGGGAGGAGGGCGTGAGTAGCCGTACTCAACCGCCACCCCGACCGTCCCCGACCGTACGCAAGCGCTCGCCGCTCCCTGCGGGGGACGCGAACCGCCGCTGCCCCTACGCCTGGTGGTGGGCCTGGGTGATGAGGTCCGTGGCGACCTCCAGGGCGGCCAGGCGGGTCTCCTCCGGGTTTCCCTCGACGTGCTGGAGGAACATCATCCCGGCGTGCAGGGTGAACAGCGCGCTGACACAGCGGACCTGGTCCGTCAGCGGGCCGTCCTGCGTGCGGAGCAGTTCCACCAGGGTGAAGAGCCGCTTCTTCACCGTCTCGCCGATGCTGAGCTCGCGCGTCGTCGCCTGGTTCTCCTGCATGAAGCGGTACAGCACGGCGCCCCCGGCCATCGCCTCGCTGTAGCGGCGCAGCACCTCGCGCTTGGTCTCCAGGGTGCGCGGCTGGCCCTCCGCCCACGTGATCAGCTCGTCGATGGGCCGCGTCAGGTCCTCGAAGAGGCTGATGATGATGTCTTCCTTGGTCTTGAAGTGGTAGTACAGCGCCGCCTTCGTGACCTCCAGCCGCTCCGCGATCTCGCGCAGCGACGTCTTCTCGTACCCCTGCTCGGCGAAGAGCTCCAGTGCGACGTCCTGGATGCGCTGACGCGTGTCCCCACGGCGTCGCTGCGGACTGCTGCTGGACATGGCTCTCCCCAAATTACTTACTTGACGCCCGGCTAGTTGCGGGTCTACCGTCCCCATTGTAGTGAACTAGCCGGGCGGCAGGTAAGTGCCGGTGCGGGACGAAGTGCGAGAAGCAGGGCCGTAGGGCCAGGGGAGTGGACATGGTGGACACAGTCAAGCCTGCGGGAACCTCGAAGGAGGTGAAGCCGCGCAGCGTACGGGTCGTCCTCATGGCGCTCATGATCGCGATGCTGCTGGCGATGCTCGACAACATGATCATCGGTACCGCGATGCCGACGATCGTCGGCGAGCTCGGCGGCCTGGAGCACCTCTCCTGGGTGGTCACCGCGTACACGCTGGCCACCGCGGCCTCCACCCCCATCTGGGGCAAGATCGGCGACATGTACGGGCGGAAGGGTTCCTTCCTCACCTCGATCGTCATCTTCCTCATCGGGTCCGCGCTCAGCGGCATGGCCCAGGACATGGGCCAGCTGATCGGCTTCCGCACGATCCAGGGCCTCGGCGCCGGTGGTCTGATGGTCGGCGTCATGGCGATCATCGGCGACCTGATCCCGCCCCGTGAGCGCGGCAAGTACCAGGGCATGATGGCCGGCGTGATGGCCCTCGCCATGATCGGCGGACCGCTCGTCGGCGGCACCATCACCGACCACTGGGGCTGGCGCTGGTCCTTCTACATCAACCTGCCGCTCGGCGCGGTCGCGCTGGCCATGGTCACCGCCGTGCTGCACCTGCCCAAGAAGCGGGCGCAGGGCAAGATCGACTACCTCGGCGCCGCGCTGCTGACCGTCGCCATCACCTCCACCGTCCTCGTGACGACCTGGGGCGGCAGCGAGTACGCGTGGGGCTCCGTCGAGATCCTCGCCCTCATCGCCGTCGGTGTCCTGTCGACCGCCGCGTTCCTCTACGCGGAGACCAAGGCCGCCGAGCCGGTCATGCCGCTGCACATCTTCCGCAGCCGCAACTTCACCCTCATGTCGGTGATCGGGTTCCTCGTCGGCTTCGCGATGTTCGGCGGCGTGCTCTACCTCCCGCTGTTCCAGCAGTCGGTGCAGGGCGCCTCCGCCACCAACTCGGGCCTGCTGCTCCTGCCCATGCTGCTCTCGATGATGGTCGTCTCCCTGATCGCGGGCCGTATCACCACCAGCAGCGGCAAGTACAAGATCTTCCCGATCGCCGGCGGCGCGCTCCTCGTCGTCGGGATGTTCCTGCTCGCCACCATGGACACCGGTACCACCCGTCTCGTGTCGGGCCTCTACATGGCCGTCCTCGGGGCCGGCCTCGGCTTCCTGATGCAGATCACCATGCTGGTCGCGCAGAACAGCGTCGAGATGAAGGACATGGGCGTCGCCTCCTCCTCGGCGACCCTCTTCCGCACGCTCGGCGGCTCCTTCGGCGTGGCCCTGATGGGCTCCCTCTTCACCGCCCGGGTCACGGACACCATGGCCGAGCGCCTGGGCCCGGAGGCCGCCGGAGCCGCGGGCTCCGCCCAGCTGGACGCGGCGAGCCTGGCCAAGCTGCCCGAAGCGGTACGCGACGCCTACCAGCACGCGGTGGCCGCCGGTACGCACTCCGCGTTCCTGCTCGGCGCGGCCATCGCCGTACTGGGCTTCGCGGCGGCCTGGTTCGTCAAGGAGGTCCCGCTCCGCGGCGCGAGCCCGTCCGCCCCGGCCGGCACCGAGGATGACGGCAAGGCCGCCCCGGCCGCGCAGGAGTCGCTCGCGCACTGACCGAGGACGCGCCGCACCGGCACCAGGCCGGCATCAGCACCAGCATCGGTACCACCAGGAA
>NZ_JBSGZP010000256.1:0-9495 GCF_053611065.1 Streptomyces sp. NPDC054840 | reverse complement strand
GTCCCGTGATCCCCGGCGGGCGCACGACGACGGCTACGGCACCTCGCCGCGTTGTCGGAGCGCCAGAATACGACCGGTATGCAGACGCGCCTCCGCCTTGCGATGCACCGCATCCGACGCCGTGCGCTGATCCACCGGGGATCACGGGACAGCCCTCAGCGCCCGGCCAGCGGTGCCTGCTGGAGCGGGACCGGGCGGGGGGCGGTCGGCGTCGGCGGGTCCAGGACCACCGGCGGAGGAGGGGAGAGCGGCAGGTCCAGGCCGACGATGCCGCAGGGCACCTCGGGGGTCGCGTACGGGAGGTGCAGGCGGCCCTGCGCGCTCCACAGGCCGCTCCCGCCGAGCCAGCCCGCCGGGGCGGCGTGCCGGACGGCGTGCCGGTCGGCGGGGCGCCACAGCCCGATGCCGCCCTCGGGAAGCCGCAGCGCCACCCCGCAGGTCTCCGGCATCAGGGACTGGCCGGGCTGGACCGCGAACGGGCGGGCGTCACCCAGCCGGGCCAGGCACTCCGGGAAGCGGACGGGCAGGGAGCTGCCCAGCACGCCCCAGCCGAGGCGTGAGGTGCCCGGGGCGTCGGAGCGGATCAGCAGCAGCCCGCTGTCCGGGTCGGCCAGCAGCAGCCGGTCGTCGCTGTCCTCGGTGATCTGCAGCAGCGGGGACACCTCGGCGCGCCCCAGGTCCACGGCGACGGCCTTGGTGATGCCTTCCAGCTCGCGGTCCAGGGCCAGCAGCCGGCCCGCCCGGTCCAGCCAGACGCCGCCCGAGCACCGTCCCGGGATCCGGGCGACGGGCTGCGGCCCCGCCGGGCCCCCGGCCACCTGCCAGACCGTGGTCACGGTGTCCTCCGCGGCCAGGGCGAAGGCACCGGATCCGGCCGGGCACGGCGGGAGCAGGCGCACCCGTACGCCCTCCCGCGCGTCCACCCCGCCCAGTTGGAGCTCCCCGGTGCTCGGCCCGGCCTCTGCTCCCGTCGGGTACAGCAGTGCGAAGGCGTGGCGCTGCGCCACCCGCCGGTGGATCAGCACCCGCCCGTCGGCCAGCGGCAGCACCTCGCTGTCCGCCTCCTCGGGCTGCGCGAGCGGCAGCGGTACCGCGTACGCCTCGGGCCCGGCAAGGGTCCAGCGCTCCGCGTAGAGAGCGTCGCCCTCCCCGGCCAGCCGGGCGGCGTACGAGCCGTCCGCGGCGATGGTGAACGCGGCCGTGGTCGTCATTTCGATGGCACAGACAGTCATCCGTGGGCACCTCCGGAGGGGAAGCTAGTTTTCGGGCATCACGGCGAACAACACCACCAACACCGCTTCACACAAACGGGTGTCCGGTCGGCGATTCATGTGTGGTGGACGAGGCGTTTGTGCTGTTCGGCATCGGGGCGCGGGCCTGTGGAAGGGCCCGCGGCAGGTCCGGAGCACGTCCCGGGCAGGGCCCGCGGCAGGGCCGGGGGCAGGGCGGAGCTCGGAAATATTCCGGTATGTCCGACCCGAAGGGTCGGGGCTCCGGCCGGCAGAGCTGTCCTGACCGGGACGGTCGCCCCGGACGGTAGCCTTGGCCTGTGCCCCGTCTCTCTGAAGTCATCGCCGCGCTGGACGCTCTCTGGCCCCCCTCGCGGGCCGAGCAGTGGGATGCCGTCGGAACGGTCTGCGGCGACCCGGACGCCGAGGTCACCCGGGTGCTGTTCGCCGTGGACCCCGTTCAGGAGATCGCCGACGAGGCGGTGAAGCTGGGCGCCGACCTGATCATCACGCACCACCCCCTCTACCTGCGGGGCACCACCACCGTCGAGGCGGGCACCTTCAAGGGCCGGGTCGTGCACACGCTGATCAAGAACGACATCGCGCTGCACGTCGCCCACACCAACGCCGACACCGCCGCGCCGGGAGTCTCCGACGCCCTCGCCGGCGCCCTCGACCTGCGGATCACCGGCCCGCTGGTGCCCGACCCGACCGATCCGGAAGGCCGTCGCGGCCTCGGCCGGATCTGCGAACTGGACCACCCCGAGACCCTGCGCGAGTTCGCGGCCCGCGCCGCGGCCTGGCTGCCGCCCACCGCCCAGGGCATCCGCGTGGCGGGCGACCCGGACATGCCGGTCCGCCGCATCGCCGTCAGCGGCGGCTCCGGCGACAGCCTCTTCGAGCAGGTCCGCGCCGCCGGTGTGGACGTCTTCCTGACCGCGGACCTGCGTCACCACCCGGCGTCCGAGGCGCGCGAGACGAGCCGCCCGCTCGCCCTCGTCGACGCCGCCCACTGGGCCACCGAGTGGCCCTGGTGCGAGCAGGCCGCCGCGCAGCTCGACGCGATCTCCGAGCGCCACGGCTGGGGTCTGCGGACCCACGTCTCGCGCACGGTCACCGACCCGTGGACGGCCCACGCGCCGTCCGTCACACCCCCTTCTATCTCTGGAGCCCCCAACTGAACGCCGAGCCCGCCGACCAGATCCGACTTCTCGATGTCCAGGCCCTGGACGTCCGGCTGTCTCAGCTCGCCCACAAGCGCAAGTCGCTGCCCGAGCACGCCGAGCTCGACTCGCTCACCAAGGACCTGGCGCAGCAGCGCGACCTGCTCGTCGCCGCCCAGACCCAGGCGAGCGACACCGCGCGTGAGCAGACCAAGGCGGAGCAGGACGTGGACCAGGTGCGCCAGCGCGCCGTCCGTGACCAGCAGCGGCTCGACTCGGGCGTCGGCATCTCGGCCCGGGACCTGGCGAACCTGCAGAGCGAGGTCGTCTCCCTCGCCAAGCGCCAGGGTGACCTGGAGGACGTGGTCCTGGAGGTCATGGAGCGTCTGGAGGGTGCGCAGGAGCGCGTCACCGAGCTGACCGAGCGCGTCTCGGCCCTGGAGGCCAAGACCGCGGACGCCACCGCGCGCCGTGACGCGGCGACCTCCGAGATCGACACCGAGGTCGCGAAGATCACCAAGGACCGCGAGGTCATCGTCGCGTCCATGCCGGCCGACCTGATGGCGCTGTACGAGAAGATCCGCGTCAAGCAGGGCGGGGTCGGTGCCGCGCGCCTCTACCAGCGCCGCTGCGAGGGCTGCCGGCTGGAGCTCGACATGGCCGAGGTCAACGAGATCAAGGCCGCGGCCCGCGACCAGGTCGTACGTCACGAGAACTGCGGCCGCATCCTGGTCCGTACGGCCGACTCGGGCATCTGATGCAGAGGCTCGTCCGGTTCGTCGTGGAGGCGGACGGTGGGTCCCGGGGCAACCCGGGGCCGGCCGGCTACGGCGCGGTGGTGCTCGACCCGGCGACGGGCGAGACGCTGGCCGAACGCGCGGCGTTCATCGGCGTCACGACGAACAACGTCGCCGAGTACAAGGGCCTGATCGCCGGGCTCGAGGCCGCCCGTGAGCTCGCCTCCGACGCGCAGGTCCTGGTCCGGATGGACTCGAAGCTGGTCGTCGAGCAGATGTCGGGCCGCTGGAAGATCAAGCACCCGGACATGAAGCCGCTCGCCGCCGAGGCCGCGCGGATCCTGCCGCGCGCCCAGGTGACGTACGAGTGGATCCCGCGCGAGCAGAACAAGCACGCGGACCGGCTCGCGAACGAGGCGATGGACGCGGGCAAGCGCGGCATGCGCTGGGAGCCTTCGGTGTCCACGGCCGCCCTCGACCACGGCGCGGCACGCGCCCTGGCCACCCCGCCGGCGCCGGTGGGCCCGCCGGGGGACGCGACGAAGGGTGCCGCGGCAGTCCGTGCGGCCCTGGTCACCGCCTCCGGAGGTACGGCCATGGCGGCCCAGGAGCTCTCCGACACGCTGTTCGCCGACGCCGAGGCCCTGACGGAGGCGATCGAGCCCTGCCTCGACGCCGATGCCCCGGCGGTCGCCGTCGGCAGCCACGGCTGGGGCGCGGACATGGGGGCGCCGGCCACCTTCGTGCTGCTGCGGCACGGCGAGACCGCCCTCACCCCGCAGAAGCGCTTCTCCGGCAGCGGCGGCAGCGATCCCGAACTGTCCCCGGCGGGCCTGCGGCAGGCCGCCGCGGTCGCCGAGACGCTGGCCGCCCGCGGCACCGTCCAGACGGTCATCAGCTCCCCGCTGCGCCGCTGCCGGGAGACCGCGCAGGCGGTCGCGGACCGCCTCGGCCTCACCGTGACGGTCGAAGAGGGCCTGCGCGAGGTGAACTTCGGGGCGTGGGAGGGCCTGACCTTCGCCGAGGTGCAGCAGCGCTTCCCGGACGACCTCCAGGCGTGGCTGGACTCCCCGAAGGCGGCCCCGACGGGCGGCGGCGAGAGCTTCATGTCCGCCACCCGCCGGATCTCGGCGACCCGCGACCGCCTGCTGTCCACGCACGCGGGCCGCACGGTCCTGCTGGTCACCCACGTCACCCCGGTCAAGATCCTGGTCCGCCTGGCCCTGGGCGCCCCGCCGGAAGCCCTGTTCCGCATGGAACTCTCGGCGGCCTCCCTGTCGGCGGTGGCCTACTACGCGGACGGCAACGCCTCGGTCCGCCTCCTGAACGACACCGCGCACCTGCGGTAGGCGCCGCCGGTGCGAGGCCCCCGCCGACGGCAGCCCGCCGGCGGGGGACCCGTACCTCGTCCGGGTCAGGGCGCGGGCTTGGAGCGGCCGAGGTTCTCCAGTGCCCGGTCGAGGGCGCGGACCATGTTCCGTGCCTGGGCCTGGGCGGACTGGACGGCGCCGCGCGCCTGCCGCGCGTTCGGGTGGGGCCCTTCCCCGTCCGGTCCGGCCCAGTCCCGTGCGTCACGCCGTCCGATGTGGACCTCCAGATGGCGCAGCGCGTCTTCGAGCTGGTGGGCGAGTTCGCGAAGGCTCCCGGTCACGACAGTGATCTCGGCGGGGCTCGCGTAGGCATTGCGGGGGTCGGTGGTCGCTTCGGCGAGGTCTCGCATGTGCGCGGCAGCCGCGGCCGCGCGTGCGGGGTGATCGGTCATATGGCCGAGAGTGCCGCATCGCCCGGACCACCGACAGGTGCAGGCGCGGACGGCCGGATGCGGTGGCGGGCCGGCGTCCGCGCTCGCCGGGAAGGCCGGGCCGGGCCGGGCCGCCGCCGAGCGGGACGGGCCGGGAGATCCAGCCGGCCCGAACGGGCGTGGAGAAGGCAGACGAGCCGGCCTGTACGCCGGGTTCTGTCGCCCGGTGACCTCGCGGTCGCCGGGGAGACGGCCATCCATCTAGGACCGGTGTTGCCACCGGCCTCGTGCGGTCTACCCGCGAACTCGGGCGGGCAGCCCTCGATCGTTCGCGCAGACCCGTCCGGGGACGGATCCTCTTGACCTTGCTCCGGGTGGGGTTTACCTAGCCGCCTGAGTCACCTCAGGCGCTGGTGGTCTCTTACACCACCGTTTCACCCTTACCGGGGGCCGAAGCCCCTGGCGGTCTGTTTTCTGTGGCACTGTCCCGCGGGTCACCCCGGGTGGCCGTTAGCCACCACCCTGCCCTGTGGAGCCCGGACGTTCCTCGGCGGGATCCTGGGACCCCGACGCGGCCGTCCGGCCGACTCGTCTGCCGTGGCGACCATGTTACCCGTGGCGCCGACGTGGCTTGACCTTGACGCAGCGGCAGGGTTTCTACTGGGGGCATGCGGATCGGAGAGATCGCCGCGGTCGTCGGGGTCACCACCCGGGCGATCCGGCACTACCACCATGTCGGGCTGCTCCCGGAACCGGAGCGGCGCTCCAACGGCTACCGGTCCTACGGCCTCCGCGACGCCGTCCTGCTGGCCCGCGTACGCCGGCTCACCGAGCTCGGGCTCGGCCTCGACGAGGTGCGGAACGTCCTCGCGGACGACGCCGGACGCGAACTGGCCGACGTATTGGAGGAACTCGACGCCGACCTCGCCCGGCAGGAGGCCGAGATCCAGGAGCGGCGGCGCCGTCTCGCCGTGCTGCTCGCCGCCCGGCCGGGGGAGGCGGAGCCCCTCTCGCCCGGGCTCGCCGCGCTCTTGGCCAAGGCGCCGCGGACCGACTCGCCGG
Source organism: Streptomyces sp. NPDC054840 (assembly GCF_053611065.1). Taxonomy (NCBI): domain Bacteria; kingdom Bacillati; phylum Actinomycetota; class Actinomycetes; order Kitasatosporales; family Streptomycetaceae; genus Streptomyces; species Streptomyces sp. NPDC054840. The sequence continues at coordinate 3,563 of NZ_JBSGZP010000256.1, read as the reverse complement.
CCGCCGCCAAGGACCGGGAACACCTGACCCTCCTCGACGCGACGGGCGTGGGCGGCCAGGAGGTCTACGCCGCGCTCGGGCCGCTGGCCGCCGATCCCGCCGTGCTCGCGCTGTACGTGCGCCTCGACGAGCTCGCCGACGCGCCCGTGGACGACCCGCGGATCCCGCCCCTGGCGGCGGAGCTGGTGGCGGCCGTCCCCGACGAGGTGTTCGCCGCGATCCCCGCCGACGGGGTGGTCGTGACCGGCTTCAAGGAGGCGCTGCTCGCCGAGTACGCACCCGCGCAGGCCGAAGTCGTCCGCCTCGTGATGGAGGCGTTCATCGAGAGGGGGCGGGGATGACCCGCATACGGGCGGCGCGCATCGCCGTCACCGCCGTCGTTCCGGCGGAGCTGGTGCTCGTGGTGTGCCTGGCGGCCGGGCTGCGCCTGCCCGGACGGGTGCTCGTCGCCACCGAGGCGCTCCTCGCCGGCGTGCTGCTGCTGGAGGCCTCGGTCCTGCACGGCCTCTACGCCGCCGAGCGCGCCCGTGGCGCGGGCCGCCGGGCGGCCCGCCGCGCGGCGGGCCGGGCCGTGGTCCCGGTACAGGTCAGGCGCCTGGTGCTGCACGAGCTGCGTGCGACCGCCTCCCTCGGCCGGTGGGTCGTCGGCGGAAGGCACGGGGTGCGCCCCGGGGACCTCGCCGCCGCGTACACCGGACCGCAGACGGCCCTGATGTACGGGATGCTCTTCGTGTCGGTGACCGAGACCGTCGCCCTGGCCCTGCTCATCCCCTGGCCGGCGGTGCACCGGGTGGTGCTGGTGCTGGACGTGTACGGAATCCTGCTCGTCCTCGCCCTGCACGCCGCGTGCGTGACCCGGCCCCACGTGATCCGACCCGACGGGTCCCTGCGGATCCGTTACGGGGCCCTGTTCGACCTGGCCGTCCCCCCGGACGCGGTGGCGGAGGTCAGGGTGGATCGGCGCTACCCCGAGGGCCGGCTGGTCACGCTGTCCGAGGGCGGGGTGCTCGACCTCGTCGTCGGCAGCCAGACCTCCGTCACCCTGGACCTGAACAGGCCGCTCCGCTTCACCCGGCCGCTCGGAGCCACGGGCGAGGCCCGGACCGTCCGCTTCCACGCCGACGACCCGCGCGCGCTGGTCACCGCCCTGCGCCGGGGGCCCGCCACCCCCTGAAAGCTGTCCCGCCCTCAGACGGGCGCGAAGAGGATTTTCGACGTGCCCGGGTGGGCCTCCGTCAGCCGGACCCGGATCCGGTCGCCCAGGGGCAGGTCCAGCGTGGTGGACCGGACGCGGCCGACCACCGCCGGGTCCTCCAGGTGGACCGTGCCCACCAGCGGTTCCCCCTCCTTGACGTCGATGACCGTGGCCTCGAAGGTCTCCCCGACGCGGTTCTTGAGCACGGCGGCCTCGACCAGGTCCACGGACTCCCGTTCGACCGTGTTCGCCAGCCGGCTGCCCCGCGCCATCTCGTCCCGGAGCGCGGGAAGGGCCGCCAGGACCCACGGCGGCGGTTCCGTCCCGGCCACCGCCGCCAGGCACAACTCCCCGCCGTAGCGGTCGACGAGCCGGCGCAGCGGGGCGGTGCAGTGCGTGTACGGGGCCGCCACCGCGGAATGGATCGCCGGGTCGGGGCTGTCGCCGCCGGTGAAGACCGTGTAGCCCGCGCCGCGCAGCAGGGCCGTGCACTCCTGGAGGAAGGCGGCGTGGGCCGGGCGGTGCGGGTCCAGGGAGCGCACGAGTTCGGCGTACGGCACGTGGTGCGGCCAGTCGATGCGGAGGGCCTTCGCCGTCCGCCGGAGCTTGCCGACCGCGCCGTCGGGGGCGCTGGGCAGCGTACGCAGGATGCCGGTCCCGGTGGCCAGCATCAGATCGGCCGCGGCCATGCCGGTCATCAGGGAGATCTGCGCGTTCCAGCCGTCGGCCCGCAGCGGGGCACGGTAGGCCAGGGAGTACGTGCCGTCGTGCGCGACGACCTCCTGCTCGGGCACGTTGAGGGAGATGCCGCCGCGCGCCTGTTCCAGGGCTTCGCGGAGCCGGCCGATGTCCTTCAGGAGGGCGACCGGCTCCTCCGCCGTACCGGCGTCGATGGCCTTCTGGACCCCGTCGTAGTCGAGTCCGGCCCGGCTGCGGATCAGCGCGCGGCGGACGTCGACGGTCTCGACCCGGCCGTCGGCGTCCAGGTCGAACCGCCACACCAGGGCCGGGCGGACCTGGTCGGGCAGCAGGCTGGCCGCACCCTCGGAGAGGACGGCCGGGTGCAGCGGGACCTTCCCGTCGGGGAAGTAGAGGGTGGTCACGCGGCGGTGGGCCTCGGCGTCGAGCGCGCCGCCGGGGGTGACGAAGGCGGCGACGTCGGCGATGGCGTAGTGGACCCGGTAGCCGCCGCCGGAGCGTTTCGCCAGGTGCATGGCCTGGTCGAGGTCGACGGAGGCCGGCGGGTCGATCGTGAAGAAGGGGATGTCCGTACTGTCCAGGTCCGGGAGGCGGGGATGCGCCGCCGCGTGCTCGGCCTCGGCGAGGACGGCGGCCGGGAACACCCCGGGCACCTCCAGCTTCGTCCGCAGTTCACGCAGCGCGGCTCGCAGAGCAGCCCCGTCTGCGCCGGTCATGTGCATCTGACGGCGTGGCATGTGTCGAGCGTAGGGGGCGGCGGGCCCGGACGGCACGGCGAGCGCGGGGCGCGGACGTCTACCCTGGCTCGGGGGCCGCACCCCCTGCGACGTCGTACCGAAGGAGAACCACCGTGCTCGTGCTGCTGCCGCCGTCCGAAGGAAAGGCCGCCGGCGGCTCCGGCGCGCCCCTGAAGCCGGAGGCGCTGTCCCTGCCCGGTCTCGCCCCGGCCCGTGCGGCGGTGCTGGACGAGCTGGTCGAGCTGTGCGCCGCCGACGAGCTGAAGGCGCGCGAGGTCCTGGGCCTGAGCGAGGGCCTGCGCGGCGAGGTCGCCAAGAACACGGAGCTGCGTACGGCGGGGGCCCGTCCGGCGGGCGAGATCTACACGGGCGTGCTCTACGACGCGCTCGGCCTGGCCGACCTTCCCGTGGCGGCGCGGGCGTCGGCCGAGGAGGCGCTGCTCGTCTTCTCGGGGCTGTGGGGCGCGGTGCGGATCACCGACGCGATCCCCTCGTACCGCTGCTCGATGGGAGTGAGGCTGCCCGGACTGGGCGCGCTGGGCGCGTACTGGCGGGGGCCGATGGCAGAGGTCATGCCGGAGGCGGCCGGGGACGGGCCGGTGCTGGACCTGCGGTCGGCGGCGTACGGGGCCGCGTGGAAGCCGAAGGGTGAGGTGGCGGGGCGGACCGCGACCGTCCGGGTGCTGCACTCGCAGAGGGTGGACGGGGTGGAGAAGCGGTCCGTGGTGAGCCACTTCAACAAGGCGACGAAGGGGCGGCTGGTACGGGACCTGCTGACGGCGGGGGCCGCGCCGACTTCGCCCGCCGAACTGGTCACGGCCCTGCGGGACCTGGGGTACACGGTCGAGGCCGAGGCCCCCGCGAAGCCGGCGAAGGCCTGGTCCCTCGATGTGGTCGTGACGCAGATCCACCACTGACGCGCGGTGCGGTGC
>NZ_JBSGZP010000255.1:0-9516 GCF_053611065.1 Streptomyces sp. NPDC054840 | reverse complement strand
GAGACGGCGGCGACCACGCGGGTGACGAGGTCGAGAGCCCGGTCCCGGGCGAGCGCGTCGCCGTCGGGGGACCCGAGGGACCAGGCGACGCCGGCGCTGGTGGTGGCGATGGCCGGGGCGCCGGCGGCCTCGACGATGCGGGCGCTTGCCACGTCCCAGGCGTTGGCGAGGGCGAGCGGGGCGGCGGGGGTGTGCAGGGCAGCGAACGCCCTGGCGCGGGCGGCGAGATCAACATGGTCGGTCATGGGGTCAGTTCATCAGACCGGGCGCGTCCGGGCTCGCGGAATTCCGACATGGAGGTGGGGATCGGGGCGCGGGTGCGGTGCGGCCTCCCAGTCCTGTGGCCGGGAAGGGTTGCCGGGTTGCGGCGTCCGGTGCCATGGGGTCTCCCCAGGCCCGCAGGGCCGAGGGGAAGCGTCCCAAGGCGGAGGGCCGCGGCTCGTACCGGAGGTACGTGCGCGGTCCGACAAGGCGGCGAGGTGCCGTGCCGGGCGTCGTGACCGGTGAACCTTTCCGGTCACAGCGTCAGATGTCAGCGCCGCAGAGGGGGATCACGGCGGAGCGGCCCCGCAGGGGATCCCCGGGGGCCGACGGACCCACCGCGGCCCAGCAGGCGGCGGCCGTCGGCTCCACGGACAGGCCGCGGCGGGCCAGGTCCCGCCGGGCCTCGCGCAGCCGGTCGTCCGGGACGGTCAGGACGGTGCCGCCGGACTTGCGGACCGCCGCCAGGATCTGGCGGGCGCGCGGCGGCGCCGGGATCGCGATCCCCTCGGCCAGGGTCGGCCGCTGTTCCACCGGAGCGGCTTCTTCCGCGCCCGCCGTGAACGCCTGCGCGAGCGGTGCCACCGCCTCCGCCTGGACCGCGATCAGAGCCGGCGGCCTGACCCCGCGCCGGGCCAGTTCCTCCACGGCCAGGGCGGCCCCGAGCAGCAGGGTGCCGTTGCCCACGGGGACCACCAGGGTCTCCGGGAGCCGGCCGCCCAGCTCCTCCCACACCTCGTACACGTACGTCTTGGTCCCGTGCAGGAAGTACGGGTTGAACACGTGGCTCGCGTAGAAGACCCCGGGCGCGTCCGCCGCCGCCCGGGCGGCCTGCGCGGCGGCCTCGCGGCCGCCGGGGACCACCCGGACGGCAGCGCCGTGCGCCCGGATCCGTGCCGTCTTCTTCTCCGACGTGCCCTCGGGGACGAAGACTTCGCAGTTCAGTCCGGCGCGTGCGCAGTACGCGGCCACCGACCTGCCGGCGTTGCCGCTGCTGTCCGCCACGACCCGCTGCGGTGCGAGCCGCCGGGCGAGCTCCACGAGCATCACCGCGCCCCGGTCCTTGAAGGACAGCGTGGGCATCAGGAAGTCGAGTTTGGCGTGGATCCGCTCCGCCAGCGGAATCAGCGGAGTGTGCCCCTCGGCCAGCGACACGGAGAACGCCCCGGGCAGCGGCAACACGGAGCCGTACCGCCACAGCGAGTTCGGTCCCGCGGCCGGTTCCAGCGCCGCGGCCGGGTCCGGCGTGTAATCGAGGTCCCAGGGTCCGCCACAGACCGGGCACGCCCACGGGGCGGTCCGGACGTCCGCGCGGGTGCCGTCCTCGGAACAGATGTAGCCGGGGAGTGCGTGCATGTGTGGAACACCTTTGCTCGGTCATGGCCGGTGTACAGCACGGATGTTAGTCGTCAGTGATCATCGGCGGGGTCCCCTCACGCACCGCGGCGCGGGAGCCGCGGGCGCCGACCGGGCCGTGCGCAACGGCGGGGGTGACCGCCCCGCCGGGCACCTGGGCTGCGTACTATTTCGCGCATTCGTTCGCGCCCTCTGCGGCGCGGCGCCCGCGATGCCGCCCTGCGATGGAGTCCGCCCCCGTGAGCACCCCGCCGAGCCCCCCTCCCGGACCGGGCCCCTCCTGGCCCCCGCCGCCCCCGCACCAGGGCTGGGGTCCGCCGCCCGGTCAGGTCCAGCAGCCGCCGGCGCTCAACGGCTTCGCACTCGCCTCGCTGCTGTCCGGGCTGCTGTGCCTGCCGCCGCTCGGCATGGCCTTCGGCATCGCGGCCCTCGTACAGATCACGAAGCGGGGCGACCGGGGCAAGGTCCTGGCGATCGTGGGCCTGGTGGTGTCCGTGGTGATGACCGGCGCGCTGGTGTTCACCGCCGAGCGGGTGCTGAGCTCCGTCGACGACCGGTTGGAGTCCTTGCGCCGGTACTCCGACGTCGAGGGCGAGCTCACGGACCTCGACGACCTGCGGGCGGGTGACTGCTTCAACGTTCCGGGCGGGGACCTGATCGACGAGCGGCCCGCGGCGTACCGGATCGACTGCGCACGGGTGCATCACGGTGAGGTCACCGCCTCCAAGGTGCTGGATGTGCCGGACGATCCCGAGTCCCGCGCGGCCGACCGCGCGTCCGAGGACACGTGCTGGAAGGCTCAGGACGAGTACGCGATGGACACGTGGGCGCTTCCCGAGTACGCGGAGATGTTCTACTACGCGCCCTCGCGCGAGTCCTTGCGCCAGGGGGACCGGGCGCTGCTCTGCGTGATCGGTACGACCGACGAGGAGTGGCGGGGCAGTCTGCGCCAGGACGCCGCGATGCTGAGGCCCGACCAGTCGGCCTTCCTGCGGGCCGCCAACTCCGTCGAGTTCGTCATGAGCCGGCCTCCCGAGAGTGATGTGGAGGACGTGCTGCCGGAGTACCAGGCGTGGGCGCGAGAGGTGTACGCGGTGCTGGGCGCCGAGGCGAAGCTCCTCCAGGGGGAAACGGCCCGGCCGGGGATGGGGAAGGCCGTACCGGCGCAGCTGAGGGAGATCGAGGCGGCGCGCGCGCAGTGGCAGCGCGCCTCGCAGGCCAGGACGCCGGAGGACTTCAACGAGAAGTGGGAACGGGCGCGGGCGGCGATGTCCTTGGAGACGGAGCGGGCTCTGCGCGGTGCGTACGGGCTTTCGACGACGGTTCCGCAGTGGCTGCAGGACAGCGAGGGCGACCTGGAGGACCGGGATGGCGGGCCCGGCGGGGGGCCCTCGTCCGAGTCGGCATGACGTCGGGAGGACGTCGCCATGACCTCGCCATGACGGCGGTGGGGTAACGCAGGGTAACGGGTTTGAGTGACCTGGCTTCATCACTTCGAGTGAAACTCTGGCCCTTGCTTGCGGTCTTCAACCGTCGGTTGCCAGGGTGTAGCTGTCTGTCAACCCGATGGGAGTGGCCCGTGACTTTCGGTGAGCAGCCGGCCTATCTGCGCGTGGCCGGGGATCTGCGACGGAAGATCGTCGACGGTTCTCTGCCCCCGCACGCCCGGCTTCCCTCTCAGGCACGTATCCGCGAGGAGTACGGGGTCTCCGACACCGTGGCCCTGGAGGCGCGCAAGGTCCTCATGGCGGAGGGGCTGGTCGAGGGCCGGTCCGGGTCCGGCACGTACGTACGGGAACAGCCGGTCCCGCGGCGGGTCGCACGCGCCGGCTACCGCACGGGCGGCGCCTCGACGCCGTTCCGGCAGGAGCAGGCCGACGTCGGCGCGCGCGGCACCTGGGAGTCGAGCAGCGAGCAGGCGGCCGCGCCCGCCGAGATCGCGAAGCGGCTCGGCATCGAGCCGGGCGAGCGCGTGATGCGGACGCGGTACGTCTTCCGCGACGCGGGGGAGGCGATGATGCTCTCCACCTCCTGGGAGCCGCTGGCCGTGACCGGCCGGACCCCCGTCATGCTGCCCGAGGAAGGGCCGCTGGGCGGCTCCGGCGTGGTCGACCGGATGGCCGCGATCGACGTAGTCGTGGACAACGTGGTCGAGGAGGTCGGCGCCCGGCCCGGACTGGCGGAGGAGATCCTGCTCCTCGGCGGGGTGCCGGGGCACGTGGTGCTGGTGATCGGGCGCACCTACTACGCCTCCGGCCGGGCCGTGGAGACCGCCGACGTGGTGGTCCCGGCGGACCGCTACCGCCTGGCGTACCACCTCCCGGTGAGATAGCCGCTCCTCCGCGAGACCAACCCCCGGGCCGCGCCCGGGGGTTCACGCGCGCCTCACCGGACGTCGGCGACCCGGCGGATTTCGGCGCGATGGGGAGCGCCCGCACCTCCCCGCCCCGGGCGTCCCCGGACCGTTCGGTCCGTATGCCGGGACCCCCTTCCCCCGCACCGCGGCCGCGATCACTCCGGACATCCCGCCACTTCCCCCGCGCCACCTGCGCGGATGCCCGCCGCCCGGTGGCGCGGCGGTCCCGCCCCGGCCGCCGGTGCGCCCCGTTCGAACCGGCGCGCACGGCCCACTCGTACGCATGGCCGGATGCGTACGCCTGTGAGGTACCTCTTCGTGAAAAACCGTATCCGCTCCGTAAAGGTCGGGCGTAAGCTCAGGCATATGCGCAATGCGGTTTCCCGGACAGGTACGTACGTCGGCGGAGGGTGAAACGCAATGAACGACAGCGGTGCCCTGCTTCCGTGGCTGGTCATACGCGAGGACGACAACGGCAACCGCTACCGGGTGGGCCGGTACGCCACCCGGGCCGAGGCCCAGAAGGTCGCCGACAGCCTTGAGGACCGAGGGCACAAGCAGCTCTACTGGGTCGAGCGGATCGGTCGGACCGCCACGATGAACTGAGCGTCGCAGCGCCCGGCGACGCTGACATAGGCTCCGCCCATGACGGTACGAGTGGTCGTGGGCGGAGCCCTTTGTCATGAGGGGCGCCTGCTGGCCGCCCGCCGCAGCGCACCGCCCGAGCTCGCCGGACGCTGGGAGCTGCCGGGCGGGAAGGCCGAACCGGGTGAGTCCGTCCCCGATGCGCTGGTGCGCGAACTGCGCGAGGAGCTCGGCGTGGAGGCCGAGCCGCTGGAGCGGATCCCGGGGGAGTGGCCGCTGCGGCCCGGGCTCGTCCTGCACGTGTGGACCGCCCGGCTGCTCTCCGGGGTGCCCGCCCCGCTGGAGGACCACGACGAGCTGCGCTGGCTCGGGCCGGAGGAGCTGGAGTCGGTGGACTGGCTGGACCAGGACCGGCCCGCGGTCGCCGAGGCCGGCCGCAGGCTGAGCCGGGACGGCGGCGGGGGCGCGTGACGCTCGCGGGGTAGGCCGTCTGCGCCACAGTGCGCCGGTGGTGGGGGATCGAGTGGTACGACGCCCTGAATATCGGGTATGTCGCTATTAATCCCTATCTCGTCCCCTTTTCGTCCCCGACGAACCGGACTGGGGTCGCTGCTGGCCCGGGAAGTGATCGGCGTGATCGACACAGACGGTGAGTGCGCCGAGTGGGCCTTCCCCGCCGAGCCCGGTGCCGTCCGCACCGCCCGCCACGCCGTCCGCGGAACCTTGCACGACTGGGGCCTGGAAGTCGTCGGCGATGTGACCGTCCTGCTGGTCAGTGAGCTCGTCACCAATTCCCTGCGGTACGCCTCAGGCCCCATCGGAGTCCGCCTGGAACGGCGCAATCCAGCCGTCGACAGCCCTGCGGGCGGCCCCGCGCTGCTGGTGGAGGTTTCCGATCCGCTTCCGGATCCGCCCCGCGAGCGGGTGGCGGACCACGACGACGAGGGAGGTCGCGGCCTGCACCTGGTCGCCGTCTCCTCGCGGCGCTGGGGAACCCGGCACGGGAAATCGGGCAAGACTGTGTGGTTCGAGTTGGCTCTTCCTGGTGAGTAACAAGGTGAACGATGGCGTGTGACCTTTGTGTAACGCCTCCTGGCGACAGCCGGGAGAGGGACTCGGAGGAGATCGCGCGACATGGCTCGAAATCATCGAGACCGTGCTGTGATCGTGAACGCCGTGCCGTCCGGGGCCGTGGTGCTGAATACTTCGGTCATGGCCGGTCCGGTTGCGGTGAGCTGGAGGGGACGGTCGCGTGAGCGAAATACCTGCGCAGGCACATCAGACCGACGTGCCGCGAGAGACATGGCACGACGCCCTGTGGCACAGCAGTCCGCCTGGCTCGATATATGACTACATAAAGGTTGCCTCCTTCTCGATCGGGCCCGACGGGCTCATCGATCAGTGGAGCCTGCGCGCCGAGGAACTGTTCGGGCTGAGCGCCTCCCAGGCCGTGGGACGCGACCCGGTCGACGCCTTCATGCCGCCCGAGCTGCGCCCCGACGCGCACCGCAGGGTCGCCGAGATCCTCGACGGCAAGGAATGGACGGGCCTGATCCCCTTCCGGATCCCGGGCGGCAACGGCGCGCACGGCGTGGCCGAGATCTATGTGATGCCCACCCAGACCGAGACCGCCGAGCGGGCCGCGCTGTGTGTCGTCGTCGACGTACGCGCGCTGCGCCGGATCGAATCCGATCTGGCGGCCTCACAGGCGATATTCGGCCAATCTCCTTTCGGCTTTCTGCTCTTCGGCACGGACCTCACCGTGCAGCGGGCCAACCGCCGGTTCGCCACCGTCTTCGGGGGCGCCGCCGAGGAGCACCGCGGCCGGACCGTGCACGACTACCTGCCCGCGCACGAGGCCGACCGGATGGCCGAAGCCCTGCGCCGGGTCCTGGACACCGGGGACTCGGTCACCGACCTGCGGATCACCGGTGCCGCCCCCGGCAGCCGGGAGAACCGCCACTGGTCCATCAACCTCTACCGCGTCCACGGCGGCAGCGGCCGCCCCATCGGTGTCGCCGGGATCGGCACCGACGTCACCCGCCGCCACCTCGCCGCCCGCGAGGCCGCCGGGGTCCGGCGTAACCTGGCCCTACTCAACGAGGCCGGGCACCGCATCGGGAACTCCCTCGACCTGGAGACCACCGCCCGCGAGCTCCTCGACGTCACCGTGCCCGGCTTCTGCGACCTGGCCGCCGTCGACCTCTACCAGGGCCTGCTGCTCGGCGACGACGACCGGCCCGCCCGGCCGCAGGGCCCGGGCGTGCCCAGCCTGCCCGGCCAGGGCCCGGCGCGGACGCCCTCGGCCGCCCTGCGCCGGGTGGCCTTCGCGTCCGCCGTCTCGGACGCCCCGCTGTCGGGTCCGGGCGCCCTGGTCTCCGTCGGCGACATCCACCGCTACCCGGCCGCGTCGCCGGGCGCGATGGCCCTGCGTACGGCGCGGACGCGGCTGATCGAGGGCGGCGGACCGGAGGACCTCGTCCAGTCCACGCTGGTCGTGCCGATGGTCGCCCACGACACGGTCGTCGGGCTCGCGCAGTTCTCCCGTACCAAGGGCAGCGAGCCGTTCGGCGAACGGGACCGGGCGGTGGCCGTGGAACTGGCCGCGCGGGCCGCCGTGTGCATCGACAACGCACGGCTCTACCGGCGCGAGCACGAGCGGGCGCTCATCCTGCAGCGCAGCCTGCTGCCCCCCGGCGACCCGGAGGCGGCCGGCCTGGACATCGCCTGCCGGTACCTGCCGGGCAACGCGGCCACCGAGGTCGGCGGCGACTGGTTCGACGTCATCGAGCTTCCCGGCCACCGCACCGCGCTGGTCGTCGGGGACGTCATGGGCCGCGGTCTGCGGGCCGCCGTCGCCATGGGAGAGCTGCGGACCGCCGTACGGACCCTCGCCTTGCTGGACCTCGAACCGGCGGAGGTACTGACCGCGCTCGACGAGATCGCCCGCGGCCTCGGCGCCCCCGGCGGCTCCCAGCAGGCCTCGCGCGCGGCCCTGCACTCGCGGGACGCGGACCGCTCCGAGGTGTACCTCGCCACCTGCGTCTACGCGGTCTACGACCCGGTGACGCGGCGTTGCACCATCGCCAACGCGGGCCACATGCCGCCCGTGCTGGTCGAACCCCCGGACGAGGCCGGAGTCCCGCGGCCCGCACTGCTCCTGGAGGTGCCGCCCGGGATGCCGCTGGGGGTGGGCGGCGAACCCTTCGAGGAGGTCGAGGTCGACCTGCCGGAGGGCGCACTGCTGGCCCTCTACACGGACGGGCTCGTGGAATCCCGCGACCATCCCCTGGAGGAGGGGCTGCGGGGACTGCGCGCGGCCCTCGCGGATCCGGTCCGGCCGCTGGAGGACGTCTGCGACCACGTGCTGAACACCCTCGACACCCGGCACGGCGAGGACGACATCGCCCTGCTCATGGCACGGGTGCAGGGCCTGCCGGTGGACGCGGTCGGCGACTGGCAACTGCCGCGCGAGGCCCGCTCCGTGGGCCGGGCCCGGGAACTGGCCCGGGCCAAGCTCCCGGCCTGGGGCCTGGAGGGCCTGCTGGACACGACCGAACTCCTGGTCAGCGAACTGGTCACCAACGCCCTGCGCTACGGGGAGGGCGAGATCCGGCTGCGGCTGCTGCTGGACCGCACGCTGGTCTGCGAGGTCTGGGACGCGAATCTGGTCCAGCCCCGCCGTCGGCGCGCCCGCGACACCGACGAGGGCGGCCGCGGCCTCCAGTTGGTCGGCCTGCTGTCGGCGGGCTGGGGCACGCGCCGCACCCACCGGGGCAAGACGGTCTGGTTCGAACTCCCGCTGCCCGGCGCGGCGGCGGAGGCCGTCGCCGAACTGTCGGCGGAGCAGCTGCTGAGCATGTACGGCTGAGCGCCCGCCCGCCGGGGCAGGGGCCGATGACGCGTGGCGGCCCCCTCCCCGGTCGGGCTGCGGGGTGATGACGCCCCGCACGACTCTCTCGAAGGGCTGCTGCCACGCGGCCGGGGCCTGGGCGGCCGTCGCCCGGGCCTTCGGCGGCCTCAGGCGGCCTTGCGGGATTTGAGGGTGGCGAGGCGGGCCTCGATCTCCGAGGTCTTGCCGAGGTCGTCCAGGGCCTCGAACTGGGCGTCCAGGGAGGACGCGGCGAGCTCCTGCCGGCCCAGCGCCCTCGCCTCCTCCCGCCGCACCTTGTCCTCGAAGCGCGCCAGGTCGCTCGTCGGGTCCATGACGTCGATGCTCTTCACCGCGTCCATCATCGTGTTCTGCGCCTGGGCCGTCTTCGCCCGCGCCACCAGCTCATCACGCTTCGCCTGCAGCTCCGTCAGCTTGTTCCGCATCGTGTCCAGGCCGGACTTGAGCCTGGCGACGACCTCCGTCTGGGCGGCGATCGTCGGTTCCGCGGTCTTCGCCTCCTTCTCGGACCGGATCTGCCGGCCCAGCGCCACCTTCGCGAGGTTGTCGAACGTGTCGGCGTCCCCCGTGGCCCCCGACGCCCGCAGCTCGTCCGCCTTCTCGCTCGCCGCGAGGGCCTTGCCGCCCCACTCGGCGGCCGCCTCCACGTCCTCCGTGTGGTCCGCCTCCAGCATCCGCAGGTTGCCGATGGTCGTCGCGACCGCCTGTTCCGCCTCCGAGATGTTGTTCGTGTAGTCCCGGATCAGCTGGTCCAGCATCTTCTGCGGGTCCTCCGCCTGGTCCAGCAACGCGTTGATGTTGGCCTTGGCGAGCTGGGTGACGCGGCCGAGGACGGTCTGCTTGCTCATGAGGGGTCTCTCCTGGTCAGGGCCGATGGGTGTGCAGTTTCAGAAGCGGCCGCCGCCGCCCATGCGGCCGCGGGTTCCGCCGCCGCCGAAAGAGCCGGGACCGCTGCCGCCCCCGCCTCCGAAGCCCCCGCCCCCGCCGCCTCCGAAACCGCCTCCGAAGCCCCCGCCGCCCCGCAGGATCTCGCCGAGGATGATCCCGCCCAGTACGGCGCCGCCCC
>NZ_JBSGZP010000254.1:0-9557 GCF_053611065.1 Streptomyces sp. NPDC054840 | reverse complement strand
GCCGTAGGCGGCCCCTTCCGGACCGTGCCCGGCCCGGCCGCTACGAGCTGGCCTTCAGGCCCGCCACCACCTGGTGGGCCAGGACGTCGAGGTGGCCGCCCGTCACCACGTCCCGGACGACCACCTGGCGCCAGTAGAGCGGGCCGATCAGCAGGTCGAGCGCGTGGGCCGGGTCGATGCCCGCCGGGAGTTCACCGCGGGCCACCGCGTCCGAGACGATTCCCTCCGCCATGCGGCGCTGCCCGTCGAGCAGTGCGCCGCGCACCGCTTCGGCGATCTCCGGGTTGCGTGCCGCCTCCACGAGCAGGTCCGGGATCACCGCGGAGGCCACCGGGTGCCGCAGCACGTGTGACATGACCTCCAGCAGGGCCCGTACGTCCCCGTACAGGGAGCCCGTCACGGGCACCGGCAGGCCGTCCACCGCGAAGGCCCCCACCAGGTCCAGCACCAGGTGCAGCTTCGACTTCCACCGCCGGTAGACCGCGGTCTTGCCGACCCCCGCCCGCCGGGCGATGCCCTCGATGGACATCTTCGAGAAACCGACCGCGGCCAGCTCCTCGACCACCGCGTCGCGGATCGCCTCGGTCACGTCCGCGCGCAGGACGGCGGCCCCGGCGGGGGCTCTACGGGCGGGGGCGGGGGCGGAAGCAGCGGCGGGATCCGGGGTCATGCACAGAGCATAACTGCGCCACCGTCACGACGATACGGTTGCGTTCCGACGTGGTGCGCCCTAACCTCGCCGTAGCGACGATACGGACCCGTCCCGACCTCGGCAGTGACGTACTGACCCCGTCGAAAGCGAACCCTGTGACCACCGCGACCGCACCCAAGACCGGACCCGCGCCCTCCGCGGAACTCGCGCGACTCGCCGCCGCCCACGGCCTCACCCTCAGCGGCGCCCGCCCCACGCTCCCCCGCTACATCGCGGAACTCTGGGACCGCCGCCACTTCGTGACCGCGTACGCGACCGCCCGCATGCAGGCCACGTACAGCACGGCCAGGCTCGGCCAGCTCTGGCACCTGGTGACCCCGCTCCTCAACGCGGCCGTCTACTACTTCATCTTCGGCATCGTGATGAAGGCCAGCCACGGCGTGCCGGACTACGTCCCCTTCCTGATCACCGGCATCTTCGTCTGGGACTTCATCGGCAGCTCCGTCAACGCCGGCACCCGCGCCGTCCACAGCAACCGCGGCCTGGTGCGCGCCCTGCACTTCCCGCGCGCCAGCCTGCCCATCTCCACCGTCGTCCAGCTCTTCCAGCAGCTGCTCGTCACCATGGGCGCCCTGGTCGTCCTGCTGCTGGCCTTCGGGCAGCGGCCCGCCTGGTCCTGGTTCCTGGCCGTCCCGGTCCTCCTGCTGATGGCCGTCTTCGCCGCCGGCTGCGCGATGGTCATGGCGCGCATCGGCAGCAAGAGCCCGGACGTCAGCCAGCTGATGCCCTTCGTCCTGCGCACCTGGATGTACTCCTCGGGCGTCATGTGGTCCATCGACCAGATGCTCGCGTCGGACCACCTGCCGCACCACTGGGCACTGATGCTGCTCAAGCTCAACCCCGCGGCCGTCTACATCGACCTGATGCGCTTCGCGCTGATCGACAGCTTCCCCGCACACTCGCTCCCGCCCCACGCGTGGGCCCTCGCCATCGGCTGGGCCCTGCTCGCCGGCGTGGGCGGCTTCATCTGGTTCTGGAAGGCAGAAGAGGAGTACGGCCGTGGCTGACACCGCGACGAGCACCGACACCCGGGTACCGACCGTCATCGCCGACGGGGTCCACGTCGTCTACAAGGTCCACGGCGTCGGCGCCCGCAAGGGCGGCGCCACCGCGGCGCTCAGCCGGGTCTTCTCCCGCAAGCAGTCCCCGGGCGTCAAGGAGGTGCACGCCGTCAAGGGCGTCACCTTCACCGCGTACAAGGGCGAGGCCATCGGCCTGATCGGCTCCAACGGCTCGGGCAAGTCCACCCTGCTGGCCGCCATCGCCGGCCTCCAGCCGGTGACCCACGGCCGGATCTACTCGCACGGCCAACCGTCCCTGCTCGGCGTGAACGCCGCCCTGATGAACGACCTGACCGGCGAGCGCAACATCGTCCTCGGCGGCCTCGCGATGGGCATGTCCAAGCAGCAGATCCGCGAGCGCTACCAGGGCATCGTCGACTTCTCCGGCATCAACGAGAGGAACGACTTCATCTCCCTGCCCATGCGGACGTACTCCTCCGGCATGGGCGCCAGGCTGCGGTTCTCCATCGCCGCCGCCAAGGACCACGACGTCCTGATGATCGACGAGGCCCTGGCCACCGGCGACGCCGCCTTCCAGCGCCGCAGCCAGGCCCGCATCGAGGAACTCCGCGAGCGCGCGGGCACCGTCTTCCTCGTCAGCCACGGCATCAACACCGTCCGCGAGACCTGCGACCGCGCGATCTGGCTGGAGGCCGGCGTCCTGCGCATGGACGGCCCCTCGAAGGAAGTCTGCGATGCCTACGAGGCCTTCACGGCGGGCCGCTGACCAGCCAGAAACCAGCCCCGCCAGTGTGTGAGGCGCGGGGGTCCGGGGGCAGCGCCCCCAGCAGCGGCCCGCACCCGAGGAGACCGGCCACGAACGGGCCGGGCCCGGGACCACCTGGTCCCGGGCCCGGCCCGTTCGGCAAAGCCGACCGATCAGCTGTGCACGCGCAACAGTGACCGCATCGTCCGCATCGCCACCGACAGGTTCGCCAGGTCGAAGTCGTCCGACCCCTGGATCTCGTCCAGAGTCGTCCGCGCCCGCCCGATGATCGCCGCGTTCTTCTCCTCCCACGCCTTGAAGCGCTCCTCGGGAGTCGAAGTGCCGTTGCCCACCGACAGCACGTCCGCCGTCAGGGCCGCGTGCGCCGCGAACAGGTCCTCGCGGATCGAGGCACGGGCCATCGACTGCCAGCGGTCGGACCGCGGCAGTTCGATGATCCGGTCCATCAGCTGGGAGATGGCCAGGCGGTCGGCGAGGTCGTAGTACACCTCGGCGACCTCCAGCGGGTCCACACCCGTGCGGTCCGCGATCGCGACGATGTCCAGCGCCGGGAAGGCGGAGGAGAAGCCGGCCACCTTGGCGGCCAGTTCCTCCGGAACGCCCTCGCCCGTCAGCTCGTCCAGGATCGACTGGTACCACTCCAGGTCGGCGCCGCGCACCAGCTTCGGCAGCTCGGCCCAGACCCGGCCCACTCGCTCCTGGAAGGAGCTGATGGTCTCGGTGATCTGGAGCGGCTGCGGCCGGTTGTTCAGCAGCCAGCGGGTACCGCGCTCGACCAGGCGCCGGGAGTGCAGCCGCACCCGGGTCTGGACGTCCGCGGCGACCTTGTTGTCGAGCGCCTCCACCGCGTCCCACACGTCGGCCAGGCCGAAGATCTCACGGGCCGCGAGCTGGGCGCGGACGATCTCCTCCGTGGAGGCCCCGCTCTCCTCGCGCAGACGGTGCAGGAACGTCGAACCACCCGTGTTGACGGTGTCGTTGACCAGGATGGTGGTGATGATCTCCCGGCGCAGCGCGTGCGTGTCGATCTGCTCGGTGAGCCTCTCGGCCAGGGCGGCCGGGAAGTACGCGAAGAGCAGACGGCGCAGGTACGGGTCGTCCGGCAGCTCGGTGGCGATGAGCTCGTCCGCCACCGTGATCTTGGTGTAGGCGAACAGCACGGCCAGCTCCGGCTGGGTCAGGCCCTTGCCGGCGCTGAGCAGCTCGCGGATCTGCCGGTCGGTGGGCAGGAACTCCAGCGCCCGGTCGAGGCGTCCGTCGCGCTCCAGCCGCCGCATGTAGCGCTGCTGGGCGTGGAGCAGGCTCGGGGCCTGGGCCGCGCCGTTGGCGAGCGCGATGTTCTGCGCGTAGTTGTTGCGCAGCACCAGACGGCCGACCTCGTCGGTCATCTGGGCGAGCAGCTTGTTGCGCTGCTTGACGGTCATGTCGCCGTCCGTGACGACCGCGTTGAGCAGGATCTTGATGTTCACCTCGTGGTCGGAGGTGTCCACGCCCGCGCTGTTGTCGATGGCGTCGGTGTTGACCTTGCCGCCCTCGCCGCCCGCACCGGTGCGGGCGAACTCGATCCGGCCGAGCTGGGTCAGACCCAGGTTGCCGCCCTCGCCGATGACCTTGGCCCGCACGTCGGAGCCGTTGACACGGATGGCGTCGTTGGCCTTGTCGCCGACGTCCGCGTGCGTCTCGGCGGTGGCCTTGACGTACGTGCCGATGCCGCCGTTCCACAGCAGGTCCACCGGGGACTGCAGGATCGCCTTCATCAGGTCGGCCGGGGTCATCTTGGTGACGCCGGCCTCGATACCGAGGGCCTCACGGACCTGAGCGGTGATCGGAACGGCCTTCGCGGAACGCGGGTGGATGCCGCCGCCCGCCGAAATCAGCGAGGTGTCGTAGTCGGCCCACGAGGAGCGCGGCAGCTCGAACAGGCGTCGGCGCTCGGCGTAGGAGGTGGCCGCGTCCGGGTTCGGGTCGATGAAGATGTGCCGGTGGTCGAAGGCGGCGACCAGGCGGATGTGCTCGGAGAGCAACATGCCGTTGCCGAACACGTCGCCCGACATGTCACCGACGCCGACGACCGTGAAGTCCTCGGTCTGGGTGTCGTGGCCCAGCTCGCGGAAGTGCCGCTTGACGGACTCCCACGCGCCGCGGGCGGTGATGCCCATGCCCTTGTGGTCGTAGCCGGCCGAGCCGCCCGAGGCGAAGGCGTCGCCGAGCCAGAAGCCGTAGGACTCGGCCACCCCGTTGGCGATGTCGGAGAAGGTCGCGGTGCCCTTGTCGGCGGCGACGACGAGGTAGGTGTCGTCCTCGTCGTGGCGGACCACGCCCTTGGGGGGCAGGACCTCACCGGCGACCATGTTGTCGGTGATGTCGAGCAGCGCCGAGATGAAGATCTTGTACGAGGCGATGCCCTCGGCGAGCCAGGCGTCACGGTCCACCGACGGGTCGGGGAGGTTCTTCGCGACGAAGCCGCCCTTGGCGCCCACCGGCACGATCACCGTGTTCTTGACCATCTGCGCCTTGACCAGGCCGAGGATCTCCGTACGGAAGTCCTCGCGGCGGTCGGACCAGCGCAGGCCGCCTCGGGCGACCTTGCCGAAGCGCAGGTGGACGCCCTCGACGCGCGGGGAGTACACCCAGATCTCGAAGGCCGGACGCGGGGCCGGCAGGTCCGGGATGGCCTGCGGGTCGAACTTCATCGACACGTAGCTGTGCTGCTCGCCGGCGCCGTTGAGCTGGAAGAAGTTCGTGCGCAGCGTGGCCTTGATGAGGGTGAGGAAGGCCCGCAGGATGCGGTCCTCGTCGAGCGAGGCGACCTGATCCAGGGCCCCGTCGAGCTCCTCCAGCATGGCGTCCACGAGCTCGCTGCCGGCGGTCTGGCGCACGGGCGCCATCCGGGCCTCGAAGAGCGAGACCAGCAGCCGGGTGGTGTGGACGTTGTTGCGGAGGGTGTCCTCCATGTAGTCCTGGCTGAAGGTGGAGCCGGCCTGGCGCAGGTACTTGGCGTACGCGCGCAGGACGACGGCCTGTCGCCAGGTGAGCCCGGCACTGAGCACCAGGGCGTTGAAGTTGTCGTTCTCCGCGTCGCCCTGCCAGACCGCGGCGAAGGCGTCCTGGAAGCGCTCACGGGCGTCGTCGCCGAGGTAGGTGTCGCCGTTGCCGGTGAGGGGCATCCGCAGACCGAAGTCGTAGATCCAGGCGCTGACCCGGTCGGAGCGGCGCAGCTCGTACGGGCGCTCGTCGGTGACCTCGACACCCAGGCGCTGCAGCACGGGCAGGACCGCGGAGAGCGAGACCTGGTCGCCGGTCCGGAAGATCTTGAACCGGCGTTCGCCGGGGCCCGCGCCGACGGGCTCGTACAGCGAGAGCGCGAACTCGCGGTCGCTGGCGGCGAGCCGCTCCAGGTGGATCAGGTCGGCGACGGCCGCGCGCGGCGAGTGGTCGGCCTTGTATCCCTCGGTGAAGGAGGTGCCGTAGCGGCGCAGCAGCTCCGCGGCGCGCTCCTCGCCGCACTCGGCGATCAGCGCTTCCTGGAAGCCGTCGGCCCAGGAGCGGGCGGCCTCGACGAGACGGCCCTCGATGCGCTCGACGTCGGAGTCGGTCAGCGCGGGCAGCTCGGTGCCCTGCGGGACGCGCACGACGAAGTGGATGCGGGAGAGGATCGACTCGGTGTTCCACGCCGTGAAGTCGACGCTGATGCCGCCGAGCTCCTCGCGCAGGATGTCCATCAGGCGCAGCCGCACCCCGGTGGTGAACCGGTCGCGGGGCAGGTAGACGAGGGCCGAGTAGTAGCGGCCGTACTCGTCCTGGCGCAGGTACAGCCGCAGCCGGCGGCGTTCCTGGAGGTACAGGACGGAGGTGACGATGGCCTGGAGCTGGTCGACCGGGGTCTGGAACAGCTCGTCGCGCGGGTAGGTCTCCAGGATCTGCAGCAGGTCGCGGCCGTCGTGGCTGCTCGGCGCGAAGCCGGCGCCGTCGAGGACCTCGACGACCTTGCGGCGGATGACCGGGACGCGGCGCACGGACTCGGTGTACGCGGCGGAGGAGAACAGACCGAGGAAGCGGCGCTCGCCGACGACGTTGCCGTCGGCGTCGAACTTCTTGACGCCCACGTAGTCGAGGTACGAGGGGCGGTGCACGGTGGAGCGGCTGTTGGCCTTGGTCAGCACCAGCAGGCGGTGCTCACGGGCCTTGGCGCGGGCGTCGGCCGGCAGCCGGTTGAAGGACGGCGAGACCGGGTGGCCGTCGTCCTTGCCGCTGTGGTGCGGGTCGGAGCGCAGGATGCCGAGGCCGGTACCGGGCACGGCGGCCAGGGAGTCGCCGTCGACGAGGTTGTACTCGCGGTAGCCGAGGAAGGTGAAGTGGTCGTCGGCGAGCCAGCGCAGCAGCTCACGGGCCTCTTCGAGCTCGTACTCGCGCAGGTCGGGGGCGGTGGGCTCCTCGGGCAGGCCCTCGGCGATGCGCAGCGCGGCGTCGCGCATCTTCTCCCAGTCCTCGACGGACTCCCGTACGTCGGACAGGACGCGCAGCAGGTCGGCGTTGATCTGCTTGAGGTCGGCGCGGTCGGTCTCGCGGTCGATCTCGACGTGGATCCAGGACTCGACGAGGGAGTCGTGGGGGCGCGCCGTGCGGGGCCCGTGGGCGTCGCAGTCGGGACCGAGGATCTCGATCAGCTTGCCGGTTACGTCACGGCGGACGACGACCTGCGGGTGGATCACGACGTGGATGCCGCGGCCCTGGCGGGACAGCTCGTTCGTCACCGAGTCCACGAGGAAGGGCATGTCGTCGGTGACGACCTCGACGACGGAGTGACTGGAGGTCCAGCCGTTCTCCTCCACCGTCGGCGTGTGCACGCGCACGCTCGCGGTGCCCTGCGGCCGGTTCTCGGCGAGCCGGTAGTGCGAGAGCGCGGCTCCGAACACATCGACCGGGTCGCGGTCCGCCAGGTCCTCGGGCGCCGTGTGCAGGTAGTAGCGCTGGAGGTAGGAGAGCACCGTGTCCTGGTCTGGACGGCCTCCCCGCTCGGACCCAGTCGGAAGTAGCCCCCCGGCCGGGCTGTGCTCAGCTACCCGGGCCGCCCGTGCGAGCAGCTCGGCCTTTGCTTCGTCCAGCTTGGTCTGCATGTCCTCTGGCTCCTGTCGCGCGCCATTGCGTGACGTAGGTGAAGGAAGGAATGACATAGCGCCGCGAGGCGGGGTGTCCGTCCGGGATCGACGCTATGCCGTCGAGAGAGCCGCCCGGGAGGGAATGAGCCATGATCGGCAGAAGGTCCCGGGGGCGGGGATCAGCGAAGGCCCGGGCACGGTCGTGCGCCGGGCGCAGGCCGGAGGCTCCAGTGCCCCCGAGGACTATCGCGCTGATCACGGGTACAAGGCTATCCCGACCTACCCCCAGGACGTCATTCACTGCATCTGTACAAATCTTGGGGTGGAACTTTGACACTCTGGCCAGCGACGTGACCCGCCGTCCGTGCAGCGGCCTGTCCCGTCGCTATCCGGACAGCTCGCGAGCTGTCCGGACGGCCTCGGCCAGGCTGTCCACGACCGGCACTCCGGCTGATTCCAGACTGCTGCGGCTGTGCGAGCCGCCCGTGTAGAGAACCGCCCGGGCACCGACGTGGGCGGCGGCGAGGGCGTCGTCCACGGCGTCTCCGATGAGGACCGTACGGTCCGCCGTCACACCCGTCCCGTCCAGGGCGGCCAGGTGGCGGACGAGGTGACCCGCCTTGGAGGTGTGGGAGGGGCCGACGCGGCCGTCGACGCGCAGGAAGTGCCGGTCGATGTCGTGGGACCGGACCAGGGGGACGAGTTTGTCGTGGGGCGCGAGGGACAGCAGGGACTGGGTGAGCCCGTCCAGCTGCCAGTCCCGGAGCAGCTCGCGGGCACCCTCGGCCAGCCCGGAGTCCGCGGCGGCCGCCCAGTAGTGGCGGTGGAAGGTGTCGTCCATGACGATCCACTCCTCGTCGGTGGGCAGCCGTCCCATGAGTCGCTCGTAGAACTTCGGCACCGGTACGACGTACAGGTCGCGGTAGGTCTCCAGGGTGATCGGCGCGAAGCCGAGCTCGGCGAAGGAGGCGTTGGTCGCCGCTATGACGGCGTCGATGTCGTGGAGGAGCGTCCCGTTCCAGTCCCAGACGATGTGGTTCGGGAGCGTCGTCGCGACGGTCGCGACGGCCTCGGCGATCTCGGCGATCTCGGCGATCGCTACGGTCTCGGCGGCCGCCGTGGCCGCGGCGGTCGTGTCCGTCGTGTCGGTCGTGTCGGTCGTGTCGGTCGGGTCGGTCGGGTCGGTCACTTCAGCAGCCCCGGAATCTCCTGCACGCCGAACCACAGCAGCTCGTGGTCCTCGGCGGCGTCGACGGTGGCCTGCGCATCGGCGTCGCCGCCGTCGGCGGCCGCCAGGGCCCGCACGGCGGCGGTCACGTCCTCGTCGGCGTCATCGGCGTCCACGTGCACGGCGGCGGCCACGGCGAGCCGTACGGCGGCGGCCAGGGTCACCCGGCCGAGAGCGGCCTCGTCGGGCCCGGGAGCGGCGGTGGCGGCCTCGTCGTCGACGTCGAGAGCGACCACGACGCGGCGGCGCGGGGCGCCCGCGTCCGCGGCGACCAGCCGCAGGGAGGCGAGCGCGGCCCGGTTGAGGGCCGCGTACTCCAGCTCCTCGATGTCCTCCGACGCGTACCACTCGCGGAGGCCGGGGGTGACGGCGTACGCCAGCAGCGGGGCGGGGCCCAGCTCACCCGCCTTGTGCACCTCGGCGAGCCCGGGGAGGGTCAGGGGGACGTACACGCGCATGGCCGGCTGCTTTCGGTAGTCGGAAACGCCCTCAGGATACGACTCGGACAGGGCCGGGCGGGTGAGGGACTCCGTCCCCCTTCGGGGCGCCGGACCGGGAGCCGCGCCCGTCCACCCCGGTACCCGCACGGGCGCCGTCCGGGGCCCGTGACCGGCCGCCGGCCACCCGGATAGGTGAAGCGGGCCGGTGGCCGGGCGGGCCGTGGGCCCGGTTGCGGAGCGTGTTCGGCAGCCGTAGAAGTTCCCCATCAAGTTACCGCCCGGTACCGCAC
>NZ_JBSGZP010000253.1:0-9597 GCF_053611065.1 Streptomyces sp. NPDC054840 | reverse complement strand
GCCGATCAGGCGGCCGGGCTCGCGGCGGCCGGAGGGCCGGCCTGAGCCTGCGGGGCTTGCGCGTCGCCGCCGTCCGCGCCGTCGCCGTCCACTCCCGCGCCGTCCACTCCGTCACCGTCCGCGCCGTCGCGGGTGGCCGTCCAGGAGGCGACGAACAGCAGCAGCTTCGCCGTGAAGTTGATCCAGAGCAGCAGGGCGATCGGCACGCCGAAGGCTCCGTACACGCTCTTCGTGGCGACCTCCCGCATATAGCCGCTGAGGAGCAGTTTCAGCAGTTCGAAGCCTGCCGCGCCGATGAGGACCCCCTGGATGAGGCGGCCGCGCGGCGGTTCGACGCCCGGGAGCAGGGTCAGGACGTAGAGCAGCAGCAGGAAGGCCGCCACGACGCCGACGAGGAAGGCGAGGGTGCGCAGCAGCGCGCCGCCCGCGCCCTCGCGCGGGATGCCCAGCCAGTCGGCGGACTTCCCGACGGCGCTGGAGCCGAGGATGGAGGCGGCGGCGGAGGCCAGGCCCACGCCGCCGAGGCCGAGGAGGACGAGCGTGTCCTTGCCCTTGCGGGCGAACGGGTTCCCCTCGTCCTCGTCGTCCTTCTCCCAGACCGCGCGCAGGCAGTCCCGCATGGAGCCCACCCAGCCGATGCCGGTCAGCACGAGGACGGCGCCGGCGACGAGACCGACCGTGCCGGCGTTGGCGACGAGCCCCTCGATGTCGAGCTGGTCGGAGATGCCCGGGACCTGCTCGGAGAGGTTCTTCTCCAGCCGGTCCAGCTGCTCGGGGCTGAGCAGCGCCGCGCCGACGGCGGCGGCCACGGTGATCAGCGGGAAGAGGGCGAGGAAGCTGATGAAGGTGATGGCGGCGGCGAGGCGGGTCCAGTGGACGCGGTCGAGGCGTTGGTACGAACGCCACACGTGCGTCCGCATCAGACGGGTCGCGAGCGGCCCGATCACCGGGAGTTTCGTCAGCCAGTCCATGGGGTCACCGTAATTCAGCCGCCGGAAATAGCCAGGATTGTCGCTTCTGGCGGCTACGGTCGTCGATTGTGACTTTTCCCGAAACGCGCCCTACGGGTCGCCCGTTCCATATTTTGGTCCTGCGAACGCTGAGATTCCGCGCCCGGCGCATCGCCCGGCTGCCCCTGACCCTGCGCCCCCTGGCCCCGCGCCCACTCCGTCAGGACGGCGGTACGGTCGCCCCGGCGCCCCCGGCAGCCTGGTCGGCGGGTGAGCCCGCCTGCGTGGGGACGCAGTTCGGGCCGCTCCCGAACGGGTACTCGCGCAGCTTGCGCCAGACGCCGTCCGAGCCCTGCTCGTAGAGCGCGAAGCCCGCGCAGACCCACTCGGCGGCGTAGTCGGCGAGGGTCGTGAACGCCAGGTCCATCGCCTCCTCGGAGATCCCGTGGGCGACGGTGACGTGCGGGTGGTACGGGAAGGCCAGCTCGCGGTCGATCGGCCCCTGGGGGTCGCGGACCTCGCTCTGGAGGCGGGTGCAGCCCGCGGCCCCTTCGGCGATCTTGACGAAGACGACCGGCGAGAGGGGTCGGAAGGTGCCCGTGCCGGCCAGCCGCATCCGGAAGGCCCGGGAGGCGGCCGCGACCTCGACCAGGTGGGCCCTGATCGCGGGGAGCCGGTCCGCCTCCACCTCGGTGGGCGGGACGAGGGTGACGTGCGTGGGGATGCCGTGCGCGGCGGCGTCCCCGAAGCCGGCGCGCAGCTCCTGGAGCTGGCTGCCGTACGGCTCCGGGACCGCGATCGAAACGCCGAGCGTTACGGTCCCCACGTATCTCTCCTCCGCTTGTCGCTGTGGACTGCTGCCGCCCCAGTGTGGCGGCAGCACCCCCGTTCGTGCCAGGGCTCTCTGTCCGTAGTTGCGTTCGTCAGTGCTTGGCGGGCAGCAGACCGAGGCGGTCGTAGGCCTGCGCGAGCGTCTCGGCGGCGACGGCACGGGCCTTCTCCGCACCCTTGGCCAGGATGGAGTCCAGCGTCTCGGGGTCGTCCAGGTATTCCTGGGTCCGCTTCTTGAAGGGTGTGACGAAATCGACCATCACGCCGGCCAGGTCGGTCTTCAGCGCGCCGTAGCCCTTGCCCTCGTACCTGGCCTCCAGCTCGGGGATCGTCTCGCCCGTGAGGGTGGAGTAGATCGTGAGCAGGTTGCTGACGCCGGGCTTCTTCTCGGAGTCGAAGCGGATCTCGGCCTCGGTGTCGGTGATCGCGCTCTTGATCTTCTTCTCGGTGACCTTGGGCTCGTCGAGGAGGTTGATCAGGCCCTTGGGGGACGAGGCGGACTTCGACATCTTGACCGCCGGGTCCTGGAGGTCGTAGATCTTCGCGACCTCCTTGACGATGTGCGCGGCGGGGAGGGTGAAGGTGGAGCCGTAGCGCTGGTTGAAACGCTCCGCCAGGTCGCGGGTCAGCTCGATGTGCTGGCGCTGGTCCTCGCCCACGGGGACCGCGTTCGCCTGGTAGAGCAGGATGTCGGCGACCTGCAGGATCGGGTACGTGAAGAGGCCGACGCTGGCGCTGCTGACGCCTCCCTTGGCGGACTTGTCCTTGAACTGGGTCATCCGGCTGGCCTCGCCGAAGCCGGTGATGCAGTTCATGACCCAGCCGAGCTGCGCGTGCTCGGGCACGTGGCTCTGGACGAAGAGCGTGCAGCGCTCGGGGTCCAGTCCGGCGGCCAGCAGCTGCGCCGCGGAGAGCCGGGTGTTCGCGCGCAGATCCTTCGGATCCTGCGGCATGGTGATCGCGTGCAGGTCGACCACCATGTAGAAGGCGTCGTGCGTCTCCTGCAGGGCGACGTACTGGCGGATGGCTCCGAGGTAGTTCCCGAGGTGGAACGAACCGGAGGTGGGCTGGATGCCGGAGAGCGCGCGAGGACGATCAGAAGCCATGGCTTCATTCTCTCAGGTGCGGGGGCGGGCCCGTGCCCGCCGTCGGCCGGATCCCTCCGGGTCACGCCGGGTCCGGCCGCGCCGCGCCCGGGTACCGGGCGGTAGCGGATCGTCCGGTTCCCGCCCCGGCCGAGCGACCGATTTCCGCCGGTCCGCTCCGCGGGCGGCGCTCGGCCTCGGGACGCCCTCACACGCCGGGCGGGCCGGGGATCCGGCCTCTCCGGCGTGTGAGCGCGGGGGTCCGGGGCGGAGCCCCGGCAGTGGTGCCGCAGGCTACGACAGCGGCAGACCCGGGGCCGGGAAGGCCGCCATCAGGTCCGTGACCTCCGCGCGGATCGCGGCGAGGGCTTGCTCGTCACCCTTCGCGGCGGCGTCGACGGACCGCGAGATCCAGTCGGCGACCTGCGGCATGTGCTCGGTGGACAGGCCCCGCGAGGTCAGCGAGGGCGTACCGATCCGCACGCCCGAGGGATCGAACGGCTTGCGCGGGTCGAACGGGACCGTGTTGTAGTTCACGACGATGCCCGCCCGGTCGAGGGCCTTGGCCGCGATCTTGCCCGGCACCTCCTTGCCCGTCAGGTCGATCAGGATGAGGTGGTTGTCCGTACCGCCCGAGACCAGGTCGAAGCCCTTCTGCAGCAGCGCCGCGGCCAGCGCCTTGGCGTTGGCGACGACCTGGTGGGCGTACGCCGTGAAGGACGGCTGGGCCGCCTCGTGCAGCGCCACCGCGATACCGGCCGTCGTCTGGTTGTGCGGGCCGCCCTGCAGGCCCGGGAAGACCGCCTTGTCGATGGCCTTCGCGTGCTCCTCGCGGCACATCAGCATCGCGCCCCGAGGGCCGCGCAGGGTCTTGTGCGTGGTGGTGGAGACCACGTCGACGTGGTCCGCCGGGGACGGGTGCGCGCCGCCCGCGATCAGGCCCGCGATGTGGGCGACGTCGGCGACCAGGATCGATCCCGCCTCCCGCGCGATCTCCGCGAAGGCGGCGAAGTCGATGGTCCTCGGCAGGGCGGTACCGCCGCAGAAGATCAGCTTGGGCCGCTCGGCGAGGGCCAGCTCGCGCACCGCGTCGTAGTCGATGAGCCCGGTGTCGGCCCGGACGCCGTACTGCACGCCCCGGAACCAGGAGCCGGTCGCCGAGACGCCCCAGCCGTGGGTGAGGTGCCCGCCCATCGGCAGGGCCATGCCCATCACCGTGTCGCCCGGCTCGGCGAAGGCCAGGTACACGGCGAGGTTGGCGGGCGAGCCGGAGTACGGCTGCACGTTGGCGTGGTCCACGCCGAACAGGCCCTTGGCGCGCTCGATCGCCAGCGCCTCGACGCGGTCGATGTTCTGCTGGCCCTCGTAGTAGCGGCGGCCGGGGTAGCCCTCGCTGTACTTGTTCTGCAGCACGGTGCCGGAGGCTTCGAGGACGGCCGCGGACACGTAGTTCTCACTGGGGATCAGGCGCAGGGTCTGCGCCTGCAGTACTTCCTCCGCGGCGACGAACGACGCCAGCTCGGGGTCGGTGGCCAGCAGGGCGGGATGGCGGCTCGCGGACATGGCGGGCTCCTCCGGGGTCGATGTGATCGTTACCCCGCGAGGCCCAGGCGAGCGGCCCTGTATGCGGTCGAGCGCGCACGACTCCCCCGGAGTTGGTTCCCCGTACGCCAGTCGCCGTGCGTACCGGACACCTTAGCGGGCGCGCCGGGAGAGAGGTTTCTGCGTCCGGGATACGAGCGACGATAAGAAGGTGACGCCACCCTCGTCACCGCTTCACCCGGCGCTTCACCGCGCCGGACGGACGATCGGAGACCCCGTGTCGACAACTGCTGATGCCATCCGCGCCGCAGACGCCCACAGCGCGCACAACTACCATCCGCTGCCCCTGGTCGTCGCGTCCGCGGAAGGCGCGTGGATGACCGATGTCGAGGGCCGCAGATACCTCGACATGCTCGCCGGATACTCGGCCCTCAACTTCGGGCACGGCAACCGCCGTCTGATCGACGCCGCCCGCGCCCAGCTGGAACGGGTCACGCTCACCTCGCGCGCCTTCCACCACGACCGCTTCGCCGACTTCTGCACCGAGCTCGCCGCGCTGTGCGGCAAGGAGATGGTGCTCCCCATGAACACGGGGGCGGAGGCCGTGGAGACGGCGGTGAAGACCGCCCGCAAGTGGGGCTACGAGGTCAAGGGCGTCCCGGACGGCCACGCCAAGATCGTGGTCGCCGCCGACAACTTCCACGGGCGGACCACGACCATCGTCTCCTTCTCCACGGACCACGAGGCCCGTGACCACTTCGGCCCCTACACACCGGGCTTTGAGATCGTCCCGTACGGGGACCTGACCGCGCTGGCCCATGCCGTCACCGAGAACACCGTGGCCGTGCTGCTGGAGCCGATCCAGGGCGAGGCGGGGGTGCTGGTGCCGCCCGCCGGGTACCTGAGCGGCGTGCGGGAGCTGACCCGCGAGCGGAACGTCCTCTTCATGGCGGACGAGATCCAGTCGGGGCTGGGGCGCACCGGCCGGACCTTCGCGTGCGAGCACGAGGGGGTCGTCCCGGACGTCTACATCCTCGGCAAGGCGCTAGGCGGCGGCGTGGTGCCGGTCTCCGCCGTCGTCGCCGACCGGGACGTGCTCGGGGTGTTCCGGCCCGGGGAGCACGGGTCCACCTTCGGCGGGAACCCGCTCGCGTGCGCCGTCGCCCTGGAGGTGATCGCGATGCTGCGGACCGGCGAGTTCCAGGGCCGCGCCACCGAGCTGGGCGAGCACCTGCACCGGGAGCTGAACCTGCTGGTCGGCGGCGGCGCGGTGACCGCCGTACGCGGCCGCGGGCTGTGGGCGGGCGTCGACATCGACCCGTCCCGGGGCACCGGCCGGGAGATCTCCGAGAAGCTGATGGAGCTCGGCGTGCTGGTGAAGGACACCCACGGGTCGACGATCCGGATCGCCCCGCCGCTGGTGATCAGCAAGGAGGACCTGGACTGGGGCCTGGACCAGCTCCGGTCGGTGCTCGGCGCGTAGGGCGTGTCCGCACAGTAGCGCCGGCCGCCCGGAGGGCGGGGCAGGCGGGACTCAGCGGACACGCCCTCAAGGCGTGTCCGCATCGGTCAGAGGATGACGTGGGGCAGGAAGCGGGCGTACTCGTCCGTGACCGGCCCCGCCGATTCGCGGATGCCGAGCCC
This sequence comes from Streptomyces sp. NPDC054840, assembly GCF_053611065.1. NCBI lineage: Bacteria > Bacillati > Actinomycetota > Actinomycetes > Kitasatosporales > Streptomycetaceae > Streptomyces > Streptomyces sp. NPDC054840. Next base: position 3,545 of record NZ_JBSGZP010000253.1, on the reverse strand, counting down.
CGCCGCCTCGTCCTCGACGACCCACGCGCCGAGCACCACCCGGTTGCCGTCGAAGTCGGGCAGCGGGGCCAGGCCCTGGAAGCAGTACCGCTCGCCTTCCTCCGGTACGAACGGCTCCGCGTCCTCGCCCGCCTCGTGCAGGGTGACCCCCGCGCCCTCCCGGCCGAGGAGGGGCTTGGCCACGTAGCCGGTGGACCCGGGTCCGGCGAGCTCGCGCGGGCCGTCGAGGTAGGCGGGGAGCAGGTTGGGGTGCTCCGGGAAGAGCTCCCACAGGATCGCGAGCAGCGCCTTGTTGGACAGCAGCATCTTCCACAGCGGCTCGATCCAGCAGGTGGAGCCGGAGCCGCCGCCGAGGTCGTACGTGCCGAGGACCTGCGGGCCGAACTCGTCCGTGGCGAGCCACTCCCACGGGTAGAGCTTGAAGCAGGAGCGGATGAAGCGGAGCTTCTCGTCCACGAACCGGCCGGAGAGGCTGTCCCAGCCGATCTGCTCGACGGAGAGCGCCTGGGTGTCCAGGCCGGCCTGCTCGGCGGTCTCCTGGAGGTAGGCGACCGTCATCAGGTCCTCGCCCAGCTCGTCGGTCTCGGAGTGCGCGAAGTGCAGTGGGCCGGGCGGGAGCAGCTCGGCCTGGCGCCGCCAGGCCTCGACGAGGCGCTCGTGGAGGGAGTTCCACTGGTCGGCGCCGGGGAAGCGTTCCTCCATCCAGAACCACTGGGGGCTGGCCGCCTCCACGAGGGAGGTGGGGGTGTCGGCGTTGTACTCCAGCATCTTGGCCGGGCTGCCGCCACCGTCGTAGCGCAGGTCGAAACGGCCGTAGAGGGAGGGCTGTTCGGCGCGCCGCCGCCAGGACTCGGCGATCAGCGCGGCCAGCTTCGGGTCGGTGATGCCGAGGTCGGCGAAGCGGTCGTGCTCGACGATGTGCGCGGCCGCGGCCAGACACATGGCGTGCAGTTCCTCGACGACGTTCTCCAGGGCTTCGACCTCGGGGAGCGAGAAGGAGTAGTACGCGCTCTCGTCCCAGTAGGGGCGCAGGGAGTCGTCGGGGTAACGGGTCAGGGGGTAGATCAGCCCCTGCTCCTCGACGGTCTTCTGCCAGTCGGGACGGGGCTCGATGGTGTGCCGCTGCATCGTCTCGGTCAGCCGCCGCTGGAGCCGGAGCTGCTGTGTCCGCCGATGCCGCCGCGGGTGACGGCGGACTTGTCGAAGCTGCCGCCGGAGACCTTGCCGCTGCTGACGTAGCCGCCGTAGTAGTAGGCGCCGGTGCCGCCGCTCTTGCACTCCTTGTTGTTCAGGTGCTCCAGCGTGGAACGGGAGGCGCAGCGCTTGTCCGGTTCGTCGCTGCTGCCGCAGGCCACGAGCGTGGCCGCGAGCAGGCCCATGCCTCCGAGTGCGACGGCTCCGGAGCGCATGCGGCGCTGATTGGTGCTGCTGCTGTCCATGTCTGCTGTTCCCCCTGGGGCCTCGCGTGCTGCCGACAGAGTAGAGCGGGGCCACCGGCCGATGGAATCCGGCCGCCGTGAGATCCGTGACCTAGAGTCAGTTCGTGCTCATTGGGATGATTTGTGCGCTCGGCGCGGCAGTCTGCTTCGGCACGGCGTCGGTTCTGCAGGCGGTCGCGGCCCGGGCGGCGGAGCCGGGCACCGGGTCCGGGGTGGACACGGCACTGTTCCTGCGGGCCGTCCGGCAGTGGCCGTATCTGGCGGGTCTGGCTCTCGACGGAGTCGGCTTCGTGCTCCAGATCATCGCGCTCCGGCACGTCCCGATCTACGCGGTGGGGGCGGCGCTGGCGGCCAGCCTCGCGGTGACGGCGGTGGTCGCGGCGCGGCTGCTGCGGGTGCGGCTGTCCCGGACCGAGTGGGGCGCGGTGGCGGTGGTGTGCGCGGGGCTGCTGATGCTCGGGCTCTCCGCCGGGGAGGAGGGCACGGGGACCGGGTCGACGGCGCTGGAACTGTGGCTGCTGGCGGTGGCGGGTCTGGTGCTGCTGGTGGGCGTGGTCGCGGGCCGGCTCCCGGACGGGCCGCGGGCACTCGTCCTCGGTCTCGCTGCGGGGACCGGCTTCGGGGTGGTGGAGGTGTCGGTCCGGCTCATCGACTCGCCCTGGGACCTGCGCAGCCCCGCGCTGTACGCCCTCCTGCTGGGCGGCGGCGCGGCCTTCCTGCTCCTCACCTCGGCCCTGGCGCGCGGCTCGGTGACGGTGGCGACGGCGGGCCTGGTCCTCGGCGAGACGGTCGGCCCGGCGGTGGTGGGCGTGGCCTGGCTCGGCGACCGCACCCGCGAGGGCCTGGCCTGGCCGGCGGTGACGGGATTCGTGGTGGCGGTGGCCGGCTCCCTGGCCCTGGCCCGCTTCGGCGAACCCCCGGCCGAACCCCCGGCCGGTACCCGATCCAGCCCTGCCGGCGTTTGAGGCGCGGGGGGTCGCGGGCAGCGCCCCGAGACGGCGCCACAGGTCACGGGAGGGCTGCCGCCAAGGCCGCCAGGGTCGGGGACCACGCGCTGTCCGACGGGGTCCCGTAGCCGACGACCACCGCATCCCGCCCCGAAACCCCCGCCTCCGGGTGCCGGAACCGCGCCAGCCCGTGCAGGGCCAGGTCCTGCCAGGCGGCCGACTGGAGGACCACCCGCTCCGATCCCGCCGGGAGGTCCAGCACCGCGTGCAGGCCCGCCGCGATCCCCGACACCCCCACCCGGTCCCCCACCGCCGCCACCAGCTCGTCCCGGCGCCGCCGGTACCGCAGCCGCATCCCGCGCACGTGCCGGTCGTAGGCCCCGGAGGTGATGAACTGCGCCAGCGTCAACTGGTCCAGCGCGCCGCACGCCCAATCCGTGGGCCGACCGGCGGCGAGCACCTCCTCCAGCAGCCCCGGCGGGACCACCATCCAGCCCATCCGCAGCCCGGGGGCCAGCGACTTGCTCGCCGTGCCCAGGTACACCACCCGGTCCGGATCAAGGCCCTGCAGCGCCCCGACCGGCTGGCGGTCGTAGCGGAACTCCCCGTCGTAGTCGTCCTCCAGGATCAGCCCGCCCGTGGTCCGCGCCCAGTCGACCGCGGCCGCCCGCCGCGCCGGAGTCAGGGCCACGCCCGTCGGGAACTGGTGCGCCGGGGTCAGCAGCACCGCGCCCGCCGCCGCGGTCAGCTCCCCCGTCCTGGCCCCGTCCCCGTCCACACCCAGCGGGCGCGTCCGCAGCCCCGCCCGCACCAGCAGGTTCCGGTGGAAGTCCAGGCCGTACCCCTCCACCGCCACCTCCCGCACCCGCCGCGCCCGCAGCACGCCCGCCAGCAGGGTCAGCCCGTGCAGGAAGCCCGCGCAGAGCACGATGCGTTCGGGGTCCGCGTACACCCCGCGCGCCCGCGCCAGGTAGCCGGCCAGCGCCCGCCGCAGCTCGACGCGGCCGCGCGGGTCGGCCGCGTAGCCGAAGGCCTCGTTCGGCGCGTCGGTCAGGGCCCGGCGGGCCGCCGACAGCCAGGCCGCGCGCGGAAAGCCCCCCAGGTCCGGGGAGCCCGGCACCAGGCTGTACGCGGGCCCGCTGCGCGCGGGGCGCCGTAC
>NZ_JBSGZP010000252.1:0-9604 GCF_053611065.1 Streptomyces sp. NPDC054840 | reverse complement strand
GCTTGGGACCGCTGGTCTTGGTCGCCGTGGGCGTCGGGGTCGGCGTCGGGGTCGGCGTCGGCGTCGTCTTGGTCGCGGTGGGCGTCGGCGTCGGCGTCGGGGACGGCGGCGGGCTGCTGCTGGCCGCCGGGGCGCTGGTGGTCGGCGACGGCGACGGCGTCGGCGAGGCGCTGCGGGACGGCGTCTGTACGGCGCCCATCTCCGCCTCGCTCAGCTGGAACTTGCCCGCGTTGCCCTTCAGGGCGGCGAGCGTGTACGCCTTCCAGATCGAGGCCGGGAAGCTGGAACCGCCCAGTCGGCCGAGGCCGGCCGTACCCGTCAGGGTGACCTGCTTGGCGGTGACGGGCTCCTCACCGAAGATCGCGACGACGGTGACCAGTTCCGGGGTGAACCCGGAGAACCATCCGGAGACGTTGTTCTCGGTGGTACCGGTCTTGCCCGCGGCCTCGTAGGCGCTGCTGCGGACCTTGTTGCCGGAGCCGCCGTCGTCGTTGACGACGCCGGTGAGCACCTTGGTGACGGTGTCGGCGGTCTTGCGGCTGATGGCCTGGGAACCGATGGGCTGGGCCGGCTCGACCTCGCGGTCCTTGTGCTCGGCCTTCTTGATGATGGTCGGCGTGACCTTCTTGCCGTGGTTGTCGAAGGTGGCGTAGACGCCAGCCATCTCCACGGTGTTGGCGCTCATGGTGCCGAGCGACATGGCCGGCTTGTCCTCGGGCCAGCCCTCACGGTCCTTCATGCCGAGAGCCAGGGCCGTCTTCTTCACGTTGCGCGGCTCGACGTCCACGATCATCTGCGCGTAGACGGAGTTGACCGAGAAGTTGGTCGCCTCCTGGACCGTCATCATCGGGGTACCGAAGTTGCGGTCTTCCTGGTTCTGCGGGGCGAACGGGATGTCACTGCCGACGACCGCGCGCTTGCTGGTGCCGTCGTAGAGCGCGTTCGGCGTGATCGGCTTGCCGTCCTGGGTCTTCGCCCCGTTCTCCAGCGCGGAGGCCAGCACGACCGGTTTGAAGGTCGAGCCCGGCTGGTAGTCCTTGCGCAGGGCGTTGCTCGACCAGTGGTCCTTCAGGCTGGTGCCGCCGTACATCGCGACGATCGCGCCGGTCTTCGGGTCCACGGAGGTGGCACCGGCCTGCACGCTCTGGTCCTGGGGCTTGCCCTTGGTGTCCTTGCGGTCGAGCTTGGACTCCAGCTCGTCCTCGACGGCCTTCTCCAGCGCTTCCTGCTTCTTCGGGTCGATGTTCAGCGTGAACGTCCAGCCACCGGCGTCGATCAGCTTCTTCTCGACGCCCTGGGCGTTGAGCTCGGCCTCGGCCGCCTGGACCAGGTAGCCCTTCTGGCCGTCCATGCCCATCGGCGGCTGCGGCGGGATCGGCTCGGCGAACTTCAGGGTCTTGCGCTTGGCCTCGTCCAGCTTGCCGTTCTCGACCATGTTCACGAGGGTGGCCTCGTAGCGGATCGTGATCCGCTTCTTGGTGTCGCCGCCGGCGGTCGACCAGTCGTACTGGCTGGGGGCCTGGACGAGGGTGGCGAGGTACGCGCCCTGCTCCAGCGTCAACTGGCCGACGTCGACGCCGTAGTAGGCCTGGGCGGCCGCCTGGATGCCGTACGCGCCGCGGCCGAAGTAGCTGGTGTTCAGGTAGCCCGCGAGGATCTCGGGCTTCTTCATGCGCTGGTCGACCTTGAGGGAGATCACCAGCTCCTTGAGCTTGCGGCTCGCCGTCTGATCCTGGGTCAAGTAGTAGTTCTTGACGTACTGCTGGGTGATCGTGGAGCCACCGGCCTTGCCGCGCCCGGTGGCCGTGTTCCACAGACCGCGGGCCAGACCTTTGAAGTCCACACCCTGGTCGTTGCGGAAGGACTTGTTCTCGATCGCGATGAACGCCTCCTGCACGTCCATCGGGATCTTGTCGATCGCCAGGATCTCGCGGTTGACCTTGCCCTTGCTGGCCATGATCGTGCCGTCTGAGTACTTGTAGACGTTGCTCTGCTGGAGCGCCTGGTTGTTGGGGTCCGGCTCTTCCACGTAGAAGTACAGGGCGACCAGCGCGCCCATGCCGAGCAGGGCCAGCCCGAGGAACGCGCCCAGGACCTTCTTCCAGGTGAAGAAGCGGCGTATGCCGGTGCGTTTGCCCGTGGTCCCGCTTCCCTTGGTGCCCTGCGCGCGTCCGCTCGGCGCACGCCGCGCACCGCGCTGCTGCTGCGCCTTACGCACTTCTGCTCGGCCCATCGCTCCCGCTCCGCTCGATTTCCCCCCCGACGTCAGCTCAGAAAGCTAACACCGCAGGCTGTGACAAAAGTTAGCCAACCATGGCCATTTCCGGTCATTTCGGACGTGAGAATCAGCACCCACTCCACTGGAACCGACGCCCACCTAAGCCGAAGGGTTGCCGTAGCGCAAAAAAGTGATATCACTTTGCTAGACGGTCTCATCGATCGTGAGCCGAGAAACGGGGCAAACCATGACGAACGAAAACGCAACTCCTGACGCGGTACGGGAGTTCACCGCGCGCAGCGTCGGCGGCGGCCTGGCGCTGCTGCTCGGTCTGCTGGGTCTGCTGGCGAGTGCGGGCCTGATCGTGGCCGGCTCGGTGGCCGCGGCCGTCGCGGCCAAGGTGGCCCTGATATCGCTCGGCGTACTCCTCAGCCTCGTCGCCACGTTCGCGATGTGCGGGCTGAACACGGTGGCACCGGGCGAGGCCCGCGTCGTCCAGCTGTTCGGCCGCTACAAGGGCACCATCCGCGCCGACGGGCTGCGCTGGGTGAACCCGCTGACCTCCCGCGAGAAGATCTCCACCCGGGTGCGCAACCACGAGACGGCCGTCCTGAAGGTCAATGACGCCTACGGCAACCCGATCGAGCTGGCGGCGGTCGTGGTGTGGCGGGTCGAGGACACGGCCCGGGCCACCTTCGAGGTCGAGGACTTCACGGAGTTCGTCGAGACCCAGACCGAGGCGGCCGTCCGGCACATCGCCATCGAGTACCCCTACGACGCGCACGAGGAAGGCGGCCTGTCGCTGCGGGGCAACGCCGAGGAGATCACGGAGAAGCTGGCCGTCGAACTGCGTGACCGCGTCGACGCGGCCGGTGTGCACATCATCGAGTCCCGCTTCACGCACCTCGCGTACGCTCCGGAGATCGCCTCCGCGATGCTCCAGCGCCAGCAGGCGGGCGCGGTCGTGGCGGCCCGCAAGCAGATCGTGGAGGGCGCGGTGGGCATGGTCGAACTGGCACTGACCCGGCTGGCGGAGCAGGACGTCGTGGACCTGGACCCGGAGCGCAAGGCGGCCATGGTCTCGAACCTGATGGTCGTCCTGTGCGGTGACCGCGCCGCCCAGCCGGTGGTCAACACCGGAACGCTCTACCAGTGACCCCCGGCGGCGAGGAGAAACCGGCGGGCCGGCAGGCGCGCAAGCAGGTGCTGCTGCGGCTCGACCCGCAGGTGTACGACGCGCTGGCCCGGTGGGCGGGCGAGGAACTGCGCAGCGCCAACGCGCAGATCGAGTTCCTGCTCCGCCGGGCCCTCGCCGAGGCCGGCCGCCTCCCCTCGGCCCCCGGCCCCATCCCGCGCCGGGGACGCCCCCCGAAGCCCACGGAATGACCCGTACGCCCGGTAGGGCCGGAACCCCGGCCCCACCGGACGTACGGCGTTCCAGGGACCGGCGCCGGCCGGCCGCCCGGCCCCTCCGCATCCCCGGGATCGGCGTCGGTCGGCCCCCGACCTCCGATCCGCCGAATTCGCGCCCTCTATACACTCCGCGTATACACACCGTGTAGTGTCACGGTCATGTCCATCGGTCACACCCTCCTCGGCCTCCTGGAGGCCGGCCCGCGCCACGGCTACGACCTCAAGCGCGCCTTCGACGAGAAGTTCGGCCACGACCGCCCCCTCGCGTACGGGCAGGTCTACTCGACCATGTCCCGCCTCCTGAAGAACGGCCTCGTCGAGGTCGACGGGATCGAGAGCGGCGGCGGTCCCGACCGCAAGCGGTACGCCATCACCGACGCCGGCATCACCGACGTCGAGGCCTGGCTCTCCCAGCCCGAAAAGCCCGAGCCGTACCTCCACTCGACCCTCTACACGAAGGTCGTCCTCGCCCTGCTCACCGGCCGCCGCGCCGACGAGCTGCTGGACACCCAGCGCGCCGAGCACCTGCGCCTCATGCGCATCCTCACCCAGCGCAAGCGCAAGGGGGACATCGCCGACCAGCTCGTGTGCGACCACGCCCTCTTCCACCTGGAGGCGGACCTGCGGTGGCTCGAGCTGACCGCGGCCCGCCTCGGCCCGCTCGCCCAGGAGGTAGGCCGATGACCCCGGCCGGCTCGCTGCTCGCCGCCACGGACCTGCGCAAGGCGTACGGGACCACCACCGCCCTCGACGGCGCCGAGTTCTCCATCCACGCCGGCGAGGTCGTCGCCGTCATGGGCCCCTCCGGCTCCGGCAAGTCGACCCTGCTGCACTGCCTCGCGGGCATCGTCCCGCCCGACTCCGGTTCCATCACCTACGCCGGCCGCGAGCTCACCACCATGAGCGACGCCGAGCGCAGCACCCTGCGCCGGACCGAGTTCGGCTTCGTCTTCCAGTTCGGCCAGCTCGTACCGGAGCTGACCTGCGTGGAGAACGTCGCCCTGCCGCTGCGCCTGAACGGGGTCAAGCGCAAGGAGGCCGAACGCGCCGCCCTGCGCCGGATGGAGCAGCTCCAGGTGGAGGACCTCGGCGCCAAGCGGCCCGGCGAGATATCCGGCGGTCAGGGGCAGCGCGTGGCCGTCGCACGCGCCCTCGTCACCGGCCCCCGGGTGATCTTCGCCGACGAACCCACCGGAGCCCTCGACTCCCTCAACGGCGAACTCGTCATGCAACTGCTCACCGAGGCAGCCCGGTCGGCGAACACCGCCGTCGTGCTCGTGACGCACGAGACGCGCGTGGCCGCCTACTCCGACCGCGAGATCGTCGTACGCGACGGCACGTCCCGCGACATGGAGCGCATCGTATGAGCCGGCTCCAGGTCTGGACCCGCGACCTCGGCATGGGCGCCCGCTTCGCCTTCGGCGGCGGCCGCGAAGGGTGGATCCGCACACTGTTCACCGGCGTAGGCGTCGGTCTCGGCGTCGCCCTGCTGCTGATCAGCACCGCCATCCCCGGCGCCCTCTCCGCCCGGTACGAGCGCGGCGACGCACGGTCGACGATGCGTTCCGACAGGGCCGCCGCGCCCGGGCCCGACACCCTGCTGATCGCCCGCCTCGGCCAGACGTACCACCACAAGGACATCGAGGGGCGCATGGTCCGGGCCGAGGGCCCGGACGCCCCGCTGCCGCCCGGTCTCAAGCGGATCCCCGGCCCGGGCGAGATCGCCCTCTCCCCGGCGCTCGACGCGTTGCTGAAGTCCTCCGACGGCGCCCTGCTGCGCGAACGGCTCGACGCACCGGTCAGTGAGATCGTCGGCGCCCCGGGGCTGGTCGGCCCCGGCGAACTGCTCTTCTACCTGGGCAGCGACACCCTCCGGAAGAACGGCCCCGAGGACTACCGCGTCGAGCGCGTCACCGGTTTCGGCCACGACGCGGACCGCGAGGGCCTGGACCCCGTGCTCATGCTGATGGTCGTCCTGACGTTCGTCGCCCTGCTGATGCCGGTCGCCGTGTTCATCGCCACCGCCGTCCGCTTCGGCGGGGACCGGCGCGACCGGCGGCTCGCCGCCCTGCGGCTGGTCGGCGCCGACATCAGGACGGTGCGCCGGATCGCGGCCGGCGAGGCGCTGGCGGGCTCCCTGGTCGGACTGGTGCTGGGCACCGGCTTCTTCGCCGTCGGCCGTTCCTTGGCCGGCAGCGTCAGCCTCCGGCAGCGCAGCGTCTTCCCCGCCGACCTCGACCCGGCGCCCTGGCTCGCCATCGTGGTCGCCTTCGCGGTGCCCGCGGCGGCGGTGGCCGTGACCCTGTTCGCGCTGCGTGGGGTGGTCATCGAGCCGCTGGGCGTCGTCCGTACGGCCAAGCCCTCCCGACGCCGTGTCTGGTGGCGGCTGCTGCTGCCGCTGGTGGGGGTCGGCCTGCTCGTACCCCTGGACGGCCGCGGCAACGACCACGGCAGGTTCAACCACTGGCAGGTCAGCGCGGGTGTGGTGCTGCTGCTGGTCGGGATAACCGTGCTGCTGCCCTGGTTGCTGGAACGTTTCGTCAGGACGATGTCCCGCGGCCCGGTCTCCTGGCAGCTGGCCGTGCGCCGGCTCCAGGTCGACAGCGGCGGCGCCGCCCGCCTCGTCAACGGCATCGCCGTGGCCGTCGCGGGCGCCATCGCCCTCCAGATGCTCTTCGCCGGCGTCGAGGGCGATTACACGAAACCGACCGGCCAGGATCCCGCCAGGGCCACCGTCGCGGTCATGGTGAACCGCGATACGCCGACGCGCCTGGACGACCTCGCGCAGCGGATCTCCGCGGTGCGGGACGTCACCCGCGCCGTTCCGCTGACCTCCGCGCAGGCCGCCCACCAGGTGCCCGCGATGGACGGGACGGTCGAGCTGACGATCGGCACCTGCGACGCGCTCGGTGAGGTCGCGACGCTCGACTCCTGCCAGGACGGCGACGCCTTCGTGCTGACCGGCTCCTCCGAACCGGTCACGCAGGACTCACCGGGCATCTACGGAGAGACGGCGAAGCCCGGTGACGAGCTGTTCGTCGGCAACGTCAGGGGGTACGGGTCGGGGACGGCCGACCCGACCGCTCCGGTGAAGTGGCAGGTCCCGGCGGCCGCCCGCACGGTCCCCAGCCGGCCGGACCCCACCGGAGAGCTGCGCAACGGCCTGCTGGTCACCCCGTCGGCCGCGCCGAAGGAAATCGGCGACTTCCCGAACGCGCGGATCTACGTCCAGGTCGACGAGTCCCGTCCGGACGCCCTGGACCGGGCGCGCAACGCCGTCTTCGAGGCGGACCCGTTCGTCACGGCGATGACACTGCGGGACACCGAGGAGGCCACCGGTTACTCCTCGATCCGCACGGGGCTGTTCTTCGGCGCCGTCGCCGTACTGGTCCTGATCGGCGGAAGCCTGCTCGTCTCCCAGCTGGAGCAACTGCGCGAGCGCCGGCGGCTGCTGTCCTCCCTGGTCGCCTTCGGCACCAAGCGCTCCACGCTGAGCCTGTCGGTGCTGTGGCAGACGGCCGTGCCGATCGTGCTCGGCCTCGTACTGGCGGCCGGAGTCGGCGTGGGGCTGGGCGCCGTCCTGATGGGCATGGCCGCCCAGCCGGTCCGGATCGACTGGGCGTCGGTGCTCGGGATGACGGCGGTCGGCGCCGGTGTGGTGGTCGTGGTGACCTTGCTCAGCCTGCCGCCCCTGCTCCGCCTGATGCGCCCGGACGGCCTGCGCACGGAGTGACCCCCTCCTGAGCCCGTACGCCCGCTCCGACGACGCCCCGCACCGCTGGCTAAGGCGTCTTTCAAAAGTCCCGCCTGGCCTGCGGGCGCCCGGCGCTACTTTTAGAACCCGCCCTGGTCGGTGGGCCAGACCGGCAGTGGGCGTACGGCTTCGCGCAGCGCGGCGGCGATCGACCTGAACTCCTCCTGCCGGGCGGTCCCGGTACGCATGGCCAGGGCGATCCGCCGGGAGGGGGCGGGCTCGGCGAAGTAGCCGGTGGACAGGTGTTCGTTGCGGGCGGTCTCCAGCCGCAGCGCGGTGCGCGGCAACAGCGTCACCCCCAGCCCTCCGGCGACCAGTTGTACGAGGGTGGACAGTCCGGCGGCGGTCGTGGTGACGTCCGCCCCGGTCGTCCGGCCCGCCTCCCGGCAGATGTCGAGGGCCTGGTCCCGCAGGCAGTGCCCCTCGTCGAGCAGGAGCAGCTGCAGTCCGCGCAGTTCCTCCAGCGGGATGTCCCGGCGGCCGGCCAGCGCGTGCTCCCGGGGGGCGAGCAGGACGAAGTCCTCGTCGAAGACGGGCAGTTCGCTCACCCCGGGGACCCCGAGCGGCACCGCCAGCAGGAGCAGGTCCAGGCGCCCGCCGGCCAGCCCCTCCAGCAGGGAGGCGGTCTGCTCCTCGTGCACCTGGAGGTCCATCCGCGGGTAGCGCCGGTGGAACAGCCCGAGCACGGTCGGCAACAGGTACGGCGCCACCGTGGGGATCACACCGAGCCGCAGCACTCCGGTGAAGGGCGCCCGTACGGCCTCGGCCTCCTCCAGCAGCCCGCCCATGGCATCGAGCACCACCTGGGCCCGCGCCGCGATCCGCTCGCCCGCCGGGGAGAGCAGCACCTTGCGGGTGGTGCGCTCCAGCAGCTGCACCCCGAGGGCCTCCTCCAGCGAGGAGACGGCCCCCGAGAGCGCGGGCTGGCTCATGCCGATGGCCGCGGCGGCGTCCCGGAAGTGCAGGTGCTCGGCGACCGCCGCGAAGGCGCGCAGTTGCGCGAGCGTCGGTTGCTTCGCTCCCCTACTACTGACAGCCACTGATAGGTACCTCCGATCACCCAGCACAAGAGTAGCTATTTCTGTAATCAATGCAGGTGTGTCAGCATGTGAGATACGTCCAACCCCGCCGGAAAGCCCCAAAAGGGTTATTTTCCACTGCCTAAGGAGAGCGCGTGCTCACTGTTGGTGACAAGTTCCCCGCCTTCGACCTGACCGCCTGTGTCTCGCTCGAAGCCGGAGCCGAGTTCGCGCAGATCGACCACAAGACCTACGAGGGCAAGTGGAAGGTCGTCTTCGCGTGGCCGCTGGACTTCACCTTCGTGTGCCCGACCGAGATCGCCGCCTTCGGCAAGCTGAACGAGGAGTTCGCCGACCGCGACGCGCAGGTCCTCGGCTTCTCGCTCGACTCCGAGTACGTGCACCACGCCTGGCGCAAGGACCACGCCGACCTGCGTGACCTGCCCTTCCCGATGATGTCCGACATCAAGCGCGAGCTGTCGGCCGAGCTGGGCATCCTGGGCGAGGACGGCCTGCCGATGCGCGCCGTCTTCATCGTCGACCCGAACAACGAGATCCAGTTCTCGATGGTGACCGCCGGTTCCGTGGGCCGTAACCCCAAGGAGGTCCTGCGGGTCCTCGACGCCCTGCAGACCGACGAGCTGTGCCCGTGCAACTGGAACAAGGGTGACAGCACCATCGACGCCGGCGCGCTGCTGGCCGGTGAGTGACGGATGTCCCTCGACTCCCTGAAGTCGGCCATACCGGACTTCGCCAAGGACCTGAAGCTGAACCTCGGTTCGGTCATCGGCAACAGCGACCTTCCGCAGCAGCAGCTGTGGGGCACCGTCCTGTCCTGCGCGATCGCCGCCCGTTCGCCTCTCGTCCTGCGTGAGCTGGAGCCCGAGGCAAAGGCGAACCTCTCGCCGGAGGCGTACACCGCCGCCAAGGCCGCCGCCGCGGTCATGGCGATGAACAACGTCTTCTACCGCACCCGGCACCTGCTTTCCGACCCGGAGTACGGCACGCTGCGCGCGGGCCTGCGGATGAACGTCATCGGCAACCCGGGCGTGGAGAAGGTCGACTTCGAGCTGTGGTCGCTCGCGGTCTCCGCGATCAACGGCTGCGGCCAGTGCCTGGACTCGCATGAGCAGGTCCTGCGCAAGGCGGGCGTCGACCGCGAGACGATCCAGGAGGCCTTCAAGATCGCCTCCGTGATCC
>NZ_JBSGZP010000251.1:0-9633 GCF_053611065.1 Streptomyces sp. NPDC054840 | reverse complement strand
CGCCCAAGCCCCACGACGATGACCCTCATTGGCTACCGGACGGACAGGATGCACCGGAGCCTTCCCGCTGCGGCCGGGCCACGGGAACAGCGCGGTGCTCGAAGCGGTCACCCGTTACCCCACCGACCCGACTGCGGCGCGGTCTTCGAGTGCCCGCAAGACAACCTGTACGTGCCGACGAAGACCAGGACGGACCGGCTGACGCTGGATCCGCAGGAGCGCGGAGTCGGCGGGAGATCCCGCGGCGCTGACCGCCGGCCGTGACCCACAGCGCTTTGACCTCAACCGGACTTGATGTTTTAGACATGGGTCATGACCACTCCACTGCGTATCGCACTCGTCGTCGGCAGCACCCGGGAAGGCCGGTTCGGGCCCACCGTCGCCCGCTGGTTCGAGACCGTCGCCGCCGGCCGCACCGACATCGAACTCACTGTCGCCGACCTGGCCGACGCCGACCTCCCGGCACACTGGACCCCCGACCTCTCACCGCGCGGCCGCGCGTTCGTCGAGCACCTGGCCGGTGCGGACGCCTACGTGGTACTCACCCCCGAGTACAACCACTCCTTCCCCGCCTCCCTGAAACAGGCGATCGACGTAGCCGGACAGGTCTGGCGCCGCAAGCCGGTCGGTTTCGTGTCCTACGGCGGCCTGTCGGGCGGCCTGCGCGCCGTCGAGCAACTACGCCCGGTCTTCGCCGAACTGCACGCCACCACGGTCCGCGAGACGGTCAGCTTCCACCAGTTCCCCTTCGACGAGGCCGGGATGCCCCAGGACACACACAACGCCGGACAAGCCGCGGAGGTCCTTCTCGACGACCTCCTGTGGTGGGGCCACGCCCTGCGCACAGCACGCCGAGACAACGAGGCGAGGAGCGAAAGCGCCGCCTGACAGCGCCGGCGCCATCCCCCACACCTGAAGCGTTCCTGCGTCCCGCTTTTGTGGCTGTGCGGAGCCAAGGGCCCCGGCCGGGCGGCCCCGCCCAGCCGGCAGGCCCTCCGGGGGACCCGCCGGGAACGGGCGGAACCCCACCAGGAGCACCAGGACGGGCGGGACGGCGGGGGGCGGCAGGCGGCAGGGGTGACACACCCTGTGCCGCCGCCCCCGGCCGCTCCCGGTCCTCAGGTGCGGACGGCTCGGGGCAGGCCGGGGGCAAGCAGTGCCTCCAGGCGTGCTTGCGTCAGCCGGAGGTAGCGGGGGTCGAGCGCGGGCAGGGCCCCCAGCAGGGCGACCAGTTCGGGCCCCGACTCCACCACCGTCGCCCGGTCCTTGAGCTGGGTCCAGCAGTACAGAGCGCCCGCCGCCGCGGCATAGGCCTCGGGTCCGGCCGCACCCTGGGCGGCCAGCCGGGCCTGGCACGCCCCCATCCACAGCCCCGTGGCCAGCGGGAAATCACCCGCCATCCGCGCCAGGTCCGCCCGGATCTCCGCCCACTGGACCGCCTGCTCGGAGGAGTACCCGTAGGTGTACCGGACGTGTTCCTCCCAGGCCCGGGCAAGAGCGGCCGCCTCGAGATGACGGCCCTCGCAGGCCAGCGCGTGAATGTGCGGCCGCGGATCCCCGCCCCACACCCCACCGGCAGCCTGGGCGGAGGCCGGTCCGGCACCGTTCTCCTGCCACCCGTGCACACCAGGCCCCTGCACACCCGGTCCCTGGCCGCCAGGCCCCTGCCCACCCGGCCCCTGCACGCCCGGCCGTTGCCCGGCCTGCTGGTGCGCTTCCGACGGCGGCTGCTGCGGCTGTGGGACATGGCGCATACCCAGCTCACGGGCAGTCGGCAGGACCAGTGCACCCGGCGGAAGACCCGCCGCCCCCGCCGCGAGAGCATGCAACTGCACATCGGCCGGCCGGACCGGACCACGACGCAACTGCTCGATCCAGTGCCGGGTATAACCACTGACCGCACCCTCACCCGCGGCGAAACCCGGCGGACACACCACCCCGTAGACCTCGGCACACGCCAACGCGGGCAGACCGCCGTCCTCCTGGAGCAGCGGCCACGCATCCCTGTCCGCGGCCAGATCGACAAGTACGGTCGTGAGCCCCGCGGGGCGGCCACGCAGTTCGCGTTCCAGCCACTCCCACGGCAACGCCGTGTAGCGGACAGCGGCCTGTGTCGTCCCGGCCAACGCCAGATGAAGCCGGCGCCCCCGCCGGTCGGAGGTGAGCCGGCCCGACACATAGAGCAGCAGCGGGCCTGGCGTAGCGGCCGCCGTACGCAGCCGCGCCAGAACCGTATTCGGGTCACGTACCCCGTCCAGGCACACGGTATCGGTAGGAATCTCGCTACCCAGCAGCGCCGAGGCCGGCACCATCGCGAGAGCCGCAAGATTCACGCTGGGAGCCAGACCTACCGTGCGGCGACGCACAGCAGCGTCCCCCGCTATCAGGAGGACATGCCCCCGCTGCTGCCCCGGTCCGTTGAGATACATGAGCAGACCGTACCCACCCCAGGCCCACCACCATGAACAAGACCACCGCGCACACCTGAACAGCGTCGCAGAGATTGAGCACGCCAGATCTGCAGCCGAACACCGGCAACAGCGCCACCACCCAAGCTCGCGCCGAGCGGGCGGACGCTCAGGCCTTGAGCCGGGAGGTCACCGCCGAGGCCGTCACCCCGCGAGTGTGGCGCGCCGCCCACGCCCGGATGGCGCTGCCCCGGGGACGCAGCGGACGGGAGCCCTCACCCGGGGAGGGTAGCCGCAGGTCTGGTGACCTGCCCATCACTCACGCCGGGACCGGCACCGTGGGTCAGCCCGCCGCGTCCCAGGCCGTCATCGGACCGTCCAACCAGGCGGGTGGCAGCTCGGCGGAGTCCCACTCCTCCCGCAGCTCGGTCGCTGCCGTGGTGAGCCGCTCCAGCACGGCGACGCTGGTAGGGGAGTGCAGAAGGGAGTAGCGGCCGTGGATGGCGGTGGCGCTGGCGGGCCCGTACTCCACGTACAGCCGCTCCAGACGGGCCCGGTGCGCGGCGGCGAACTGGGCCAGCCGGCCGGCGTACCCGGCCCGCTGCCGCGGGGTCATCGTGGCGAGGACGGCAGCGAGCACCTCATCGGTGACCTCGGGGTCGAGGTCGGAGACGGCGGTGAAGGTGAGGTAGAGGGGGGTGACGGCCGCCTTCGCCCGCTCCACCTCCATCCGCCCGACCGGCGGCCGGGCGTCCGGGGCGGCGGTGGTTACGCCGGGGTCGACGGTTTGCCGCAGTGCCCGTTCGGCGATCCCGCCGAGCTCGTCGGTGACGGCACGGGCACCGTCCAGCCAGCCCGACTCGTACTGCTCGCCCTTGGCTTCCGGTACGGTCCCCCCGAATCCGCCGATCTCCTCGCACGCGCCGGCCAGGGCTCCCGCCTCGACCAGGGCGATCAGGCCCTCCGCATCGTCGGCGGCGACCCCCGCCCGGCCGAGCAGCTGGAGCAGCGTCCTCTTCACGTTCAGGATGCTGACCGAGTCCAGCTCCTGCCGATGCTCTTCGGCGGCATGCATCGGATCCTCCTCATCCCGTGGGCGGCGCGGTGCGCTTGCGCGGAGCGCACCGTTTGACGATTCAACGTGGGACGGGCCCGCTGTGATCCCTACGGATGCTCTGCTGCTGACTACTGCATCCGTTCAGCGGAACGAGCGCCTCAACCTGACCGGCGTGAACCGGCGTGACCGGCACGCGTGCAAGGCGTGGCACGCCTCGGTGGACGCCGGGGCCGCACCCGCACGCCCCGGCCGCGGCCGTGTCTGCGGGTCGCACCTCAGATGATGTGTATGCGCTCCAGGGCGCCGGCGGTGTCGCGGATCATCAGGTCGTTGCCCTTGGCCCGCTCGTTCTCGATGAAGCCGAGCAGGAGCACCGCCCGGTTGATCACGTCGGACTTGCTGACGCCGCTCGCGGCGGTCAGCTCGGAGACGATGGTCACCGCCGGGGGGCACAGGGTCACGGAGTACCGCTCGCTGTCGGGGTGCGCGGGAAGCTGTTGCTGATCCATGGTGACGCCCTTCCGTGGAGCTCTCGAGACCGATGTGCACCATGATTGCACCAAACGCGTGCACCTGTGCAGCATTTTTGCTCAGTGATCGGGCTGCGGTGAGCCGCTCGCTACCACGTGGTCGACGCGTATTCGAGCGGGTTTGGCGGTACCGGGACGGCGACACGTTCGGGTGGAGCTTCAGGGACCTGGAACGGGCGGTCGCCGACAGGCGGGCCGCCTTGCCCGGCTGGACGCCAGTCAGGCAGCCCACCCCAGGGGCAGGCCGCGAGCAGACCAGCTTCGGTTCGGAGTACCTGGACGGCTGGTTGGCCGAGCGCCGGGCCGGCCTCCCTGCTTGGCTCGCCACCTACGCGGAACGGCCCGACCGCTGGAACTTTTCCCGGCCTCATCGGACGAGTTGGAGGCAGTCGCTCGTCGGCTGGTGTCCGGCCCGGCCGAGTTGTCGCCGTACCCGGAGTTCACCGATGGTGCCGCTTGATACCTCGGCGAGGTCCTGCGGCCGGCGAGGCGCGCGCAGTGGTCCTACCACCAGGGCGAACCGACCCAAGCCACTATGTTCGCCGGTCGTCCGTTCCTCGATCAGCTGGTCCCGGACGGAAGGGTGACGGTGCCGTTCCTGTTGCTCCAGATTGTGCTCGCCAAACGCGACCCGGTTTGCTCGTTCAGATTTTCGAAGGGCTCATTTGACCTACTCCCGGCCGGCACGCGCCGATATGTTGGAGATCGCATTGTCTGCCGAGGGGAGCTGGGGACATGGGCGGACGCCGGCGATTTGTGGCGTGGTCTACCGTGTTGACACTGACGGTGCTGATAGGGCCGGTCGGTTATCCGGGTTCAGGCTCGGCCGCGCCGAAGCCGGTACCACTGGCCAAAGTTGACGGGCCCCCACCAAAATCGCACACACTTCCGGGTGAATTCAGTCCCGCTTCAGCCGGCCCGCGACAGACCTACGACTACGAGAACCCCGCTGAGTGGCTGCGGGACCGACCGGAGCCGCAGCGCCATGAGATGGACCGGGCGCCGCTCAACCCCAAGGCCAAAGTGCTCGGTACCTGGGAGCACTGCCTGAAGGCGTGGCAGCGATATCGATCGGACAAAGAAGCCCGGCTGACGCAGTACAACGCCAACCCGGTGGACAGGAAGCCGAGTCCCGTGCTGCAGTGGGACAAGTGGATCCGGCAGTACATTGCGAATCAGGGCAACGACAATCAAGGCAGCGCCTTCAGAATGCATGTCGCGCAACGGCTCAGGCTCGGTTCGAATTTCGGCTGGCAGACCGAATCGTACGTCTCAGAGGTGAACCGCTACTACGACCTGGCCAACAAGGAGCTGGGCCTCTTCTACGAGGTGAAGTCCGGCAAGCGCATCAACACGAATGAGCTGGCCCGGGACAAGGCCTTTATCGAGGCCGAGCGGGGCAATGCGAACCCCCGCAAGCTGGTGTACATCTTCTCGGACGAGCCGGCCGAAGCAGCCAAGACCGCATTGCAAAAGGCCGGCATCCCGTACTACGTGGTGTCGGCGCAGAAAAACCTGATATCCCGGGGCGGGGCCGACCGGGGCGGCGCCGAGAGCGACGACCCGAAGAGCGGGCCGCAGGGCGGCCCCACCTCCCCCGGCGACATCCTGCGCGCCCCTGCTCAGTATCAGGCCCCGGCCGCGGCGCCGTCGAACATCGCGGAGTCCGGCGACACCTCGGAGGAAGCCGCCGAGCTGCGCGAGGTGAACCAGCGACTCGCCACGGAATCCGGCCACCCCGAACTGGCCGAGGACCTGGGTGGCGTCGACTTCTCTACGCTGGAGCTGCGGTACGTCTCCGACACCTATCACAAGGGGTCCGGCGTGCAATACGCGTTCAAGGCCGACGCCTCGCCTGCCGATCAGGAGTCCTTCGGCGGCCGGCGCGCCGCGCAGCTCGCCTCAGACTCGTTCTTCGTCTGGCTGGAGCTGCCACCGTCCGCCTTCACCGTGAATCTCAACCCGGACGAGCCGGACCGGATCATCGACGAGAAGTTCGGCAGGACCGACGCCGGACGGGTACTGCTGGAAGCCGACCTGGCTATGAAGAAGTCGGTCGCGCAGTTCATCCATCCGGACACCCCCGGCGGCAAGAAGCTCTGGGACGCACTGCAGGGCGACACCAAGTGCCTCTCGATGCGGCAGTGGATCGTGCCCGACACCGCCACCGTCCGGGACAACGAGAACGAGCTGTACATCCTGGACGCGCCGCTGCTGGTGAAGATGGAGTCGGACATCGTCAAGGCTCAGGGCGTCGGGGGCGCCGCAGGCTGCGGGCAGCAGGACGAGGCCAGCACCCGGCACAACGAGGATGTGTACCGTACGACGATCCTGCCGCAGGTCCAGGAAGCGGTGAACCACGCGCCTGAGTACGCCGACCTGCGCCGGGTCTATGCCAGCCGGGTCGCCGCCGAGTGGTTCCGCGGGCGCAGCAGCACGAAGAGCACCGCGTACTCGGACCTCATCGGCAGGGGCGACATCAGCCGCTGGACCTCCCAGGAGGACTGGACGCCGCGTGAGGTGTTCGACCGCTACGTCCAGTCGTACAAGAACGGCGAGTTCAACGTCACCCACACCACCACCGAGGGCAACACCGTCTACACGAGGACCTACGTCTACGGTGGGGTGGATTTCAGCCGGATCGATCAGAACCGGGTGAGCGCCGCCGCGTTCGCCAAGGACCACCCGTCACTGGCCTCCTCCGCGCGCGAGTCGCTGAACGGCCCGAGCAGCGAGGGGCGCGAGGTGTGGCTCGGCGGTCAAACCACTGCCGTGCCCACGGCCGAGGCCTTTGCCGTCCCCGTTCCGGCGACGTCGAAGCCGCTGTTCTACGCGCTGGCGGCCCTGCCACTCACCGCTTGGATCGTGACGGGCGGTGTGCTGTTGCGCCGACGCCGGGCGATCTCGGCGACAGGGGCCCGCCCGTGACCACGACGAGGGTGGAACAGCCACCGGCGCCTCCAGGCGCTGTGTTCGCGGCGAGCTACCTGTTCGCCGGGGTCGGCGCGCTGACCCTGGTTTCCGCAGTCGGCACGTTCTTCGCCATCCCCGAGTTGAGCCACCGTCAGAGCGAACGCGCCGGTGACCGCGCGGCGGGCGACCTGGTCGGGTACGGACTGACCGTGTTCGTTTTGCTCGCGATCGTGTTCTGCGCCGTCTGCCTGGTGCTGGCCCGCCTCGACGCGCGGGGAAACAGCCCGGCCCGGGCGCTGACCTGGGTCGTCGGCGGACTGTCCGTCTGCTTCGACATCGCGCTGCTCACTGTGGGCTTCTACGACTCCGTGCCCTGGTACGCCGGCATGACCCGGATCGTGACCGTCGGAATGCTGCTGCTGACGATCGGTTCGGCCCTTCTGCTGGCCCTGCCCGCTTCCCACGGGTATTTCCGTGTCATGTCACCGCCCGGCCACCGTGCGCCTCCACCCGGCCACCTCGCGCCTCCCTCCGGCCACCTATCGCCTCCACCCGGCGACCCTCCACGGCCAACTCCTCAGGGGCACGTCGACCGGTCGCCGTGACGGCGGCCATGACCGCCCTGGCCCGGGCGCGCGTGCGAGAGGGCCGCCACCCCTCGCGGGATGACGGCCTGGACCTGCCGCGCCCGGCCTACGACACCGGTGAGTACGCGGGGCCCTCCTCCGGGTGTTGTCCGGTCAGCCCCCGGAGCAGACCTTCCAGATCGCGCTCGCCGTCACGGGTCTGTGCGCCGCCGGCCAGTCCGCCGCGGATCAACCGTTCGGCCGCGGGGCGAACGAACAGATCCGCCCAGGCGTCGTGCTCCCGCAGCAGCCCCTCGGCCAGGTCCTCGGGGACGATGGCGCGCTTGGTCGCCGCGATCACCCCCTCCGGCAGGGCGGCGATGTTGCGGGCGAGGCGGTCGACGATGCCGTCGAGTTCGTCGGCGGGAACGGCCCGGTTGACCCAGCCGTAGGACTCCGCGGTTTCGGCGTCGTAGAGGTCGGCGCCCAGCACCGCCTCCAGGGCGCGATGGCGGCCGATCCGGCCGGCGAGGTACTGCGTGCCCCCTCCACCGGGGACGATGCCCATGAGAGCCTCGATCTGGCCGATCCCCGCACGCCCGATCGCCGCGAAGGCCATGTCCGCGGCTGTGACGAACTCCGCCCCTCCCCCGCGGGCGATCCCGGCAAGCTTGACCATGGTCACCTGGGGCTGGTGCCGGAGCAGCTCCCCCAGGGCCTGGAAGACGTTGACGCCTTCCGGAAGGTGGCCCGCGAGCTCGTCGAAGGCGTCGGGCGTGTCGATGAGCGTCATGTCGACGTGGGCGATGAAGAACTCCGGGCTGGCGCTGTCGAACACGATCACCCGGACCGACCCGTCGTCCCTCAGCGCGGTCAGCAGGTGCAGGAGGTCGGCCATCAGGGCGACGTTCAGGACGTTGACCGGCGGGTTGTCGAGGGTGACGCGGGCTATGCCGTCCTCGAAGCTCACCCGCAGGGTCGCGTAGGCGTCATGGTGCATGAAGATCTCCGATTGGTACCCGATATGCATCTAGGTTCCTGATGCATACTTACAGTCCGTCGGGGGACAACAGGCGTCAATAACGCACTTTGGGCATCGCAAGGATCGCGAAGGATACCGACATGGCCCTTTCTGAAACCGGCACCGGCAACGGCAACGGCACGGGCGCTGCCATCACCACCGTCTACCGATCCGACTGCCCCAGCCGCCCGATCCTCGACCAGATCGCCGACAAGTGGTCGATGATGGTGATGACGGTCCTTGACGAGCCCACTCGGTTCAACGAGATCAAGCGCCGTCTTGAGGGCGTGACCCAGCGGGTCCTGACCCAGACCTTGCGCCGCCTGGAGCGCAACGGGATGGTCGTGCGCCGCGTGCTACCGACCTCTCCGGTCGGGGTCGAGTACTCCCTCACCCCGCTCGGCGCATCCCTGCGGGAGCCGTTCGGCCGGTTGTACGACTGGACGGTCGACCACGCGGACGAAATACATGCGCACCAAAGGGACTACGACGAACGCATGCAGAGCTGAGAAGGCGTGCCCGGGCCGTCCCGGGCCGACGCCCGCCCACACACTCCGGCTGCACCCCGAGTCGACTTCAGGGACTCGCCGTCCTCCTGTACGGGCAACTGCACGCTCAGTGTGCCGGTTCAGGCGGCGACGACACCCCGCAGTCGCAGGGAGGTGGAGATGGTGGGTTTGCTTGCAGCCCTGCAAGGGTGCACACTTGCGCGAATTCCGGTCGGGCGCAGCGTCGCACCCTGATGACGGATGTACCCGGAACCGACGCCCGGGTCATCAGCAAGCCTCACGGGAGCACGTGTTGAGCACACCGGGTAACGCCCGTCAGCAGCATCTCCGAAGCCTCAGCGACGGGGAACTCTGTGCCTTGCTGCGCGGGCACACCTCGCAGTCCGACGCGGCGGTGAGCGCCGTGATGGATGAGGTGTTCGCCCGTCACCATCCCTCGGTGCTCGCCTACGCCCGCACGTGCTGCCGGGACATGGCCACCGCCCAGGACCTCGCCGCCGAGGCGTTCGCCCGTACCTACCGAGCCATCGCCTGGGGTGCCGGACCCGAGTACGCCTGGCGGCCCTACCTGCTGACCTGCGTGCGCCGTCTGGCGGCCACCTGGGCGCGGGATGCCGCCCGTACGCGGC
>NZ_JBSGZP010000250.1:0-9649 GCF_053611065.1 Streptomyces sp. NPDC054840 | reverse complement strand
TGTGGTTTTACGTGCTCACCGGGGTCGGATTGGGGCCCCCGGGGGGCGCGGTGGGGTGGCTGTCCCCCGCCGCGGGCGCGGCCCGGCGGCCGGCCTCGCCGCTCTCGCCCTGGCAGCAATGGGACTGGTGGTTCTACCTCCACATAGCACAGGACGGATACTTCCCCGGCCGGTCCGGACCCTGGACCGCCGGCTGGGACAACCGGGAGGCCTTTCTGCCCGGCTTCCCCCTCGCCCTGCGCGCCGTCCACACCGTGGTCCCCGACTGGGCCGCGGCCGGAGCGCTGATCTCGTTCCTCTCGGGAGGCATCGCCGTCCTGGCTCTCGCCCGGATCGCCCGCCATCACCTGGCCGACCTCGAAACCGGCCGGCGCGCGGCGGCTTTCCTGCTGCTCTCGCCGTGCGCCGTGTTCCTCGCCGCCGGCTATACCGAGGCGCTCTTCCTGGCCCTGGCCCTGCCCGCCTGGCTGGCGGCGCAGCGCCAGAACTGGCCGGCGGCCGCGGTACTGGCCTGCCTCGCCTGCTCGGTCCGTGTCACAGGTCTGTTCCTCGCGGCCGCCCTCGCCCTCCACTTCGTCCTCACCGCCCGCAGCCGTGCCGCCTGGCGTTCGGCCCCGTGGCTCTTGCTGCCCGCCCTCGCCCCGGCCCTCTACAGCTGGTACCTGCAGACCCGGACCGGGGACTGGATGGCCTGGAAGCACTCCCAGGAACGCGGCTGGTACCGGGACTTCCACGCACCGTGGGACGCCTGGGCGAACACCTGGGACGCCGCCTTCCACCACATCCACCCCACCGGGTACGCGCTGATGTGGCAGGCCGAGCTCCTGGCCATGGTGGTGGGCGTCGTACTCCTGGCCCTGCTGGTCAGAGGTCGCCGCTGGCCCGAGGCCCTGTACATCGGCCTCACCCTGTGGGCGCTGGGAACCTCCTACTGGTACACGTCCATACCCCGCTCCACCCTCCTGTGGTGGCCGCTGTGGATCGGCCTGGCCTCCTGGAGCCTGAAGCGCCCCCGGATCCGGACCGCCTACCTCTACGTCGTGGCTCCCCTGTCCACCGCGGTCGCCATCACCTTCCTCACGGGCCGCTGGGCCGGCTGAACCGTGTCGTCGAAGTCCCGCCCCCACCCACCGATGAGGAAGTGCGGGAAGGGGTGCGATGTGCGGGGACGGGTGCGGCCATCGTTGACGAGGGGCTGTCCGGAACGTCGGCAGCCGTCGCGCCGACTGGCCCATCTCGCACGGTGGGCGTTCCATCGAAAGGTGGCCCTTGTCCCGAGGGGGTCGTCGCGGCAGGAGATCGGCATGATCGGAGTCAGGACCGCGTACCTGGGCAGGGCGCCGACGGCGCTCCTGTGCGCCACCGCGCTGCTCGGCACGGTCCTGCCGGCCGGCGGCGCGTGGGCGGCGACCGGGGCGGGCTCCGCGACCGCCTCGTGTGTGGCGTCCCCGGAGCCGTCCGGCGGCGAAGCGAAGCAGATCCTGGACATCGCCAAGGTGGCACAGAAGGAGCTGGACCTGAACGCCGTCGTGCTGCGGGTCACGCGCGACGGGCGGGAGGTCGTCACCGGCGCTCTCGGCGAGTCGATGACGGGAGTCCCGGCCACGGCCGACATGCATTTCCGGGCCGGTTCGGTGGCCATCGTCTACATGGGCATCGCCATGCTGCAACTCGTCGAGGACGGCAAGGCCGACCTCGACGACCCGGTCTCGCGCTGGCTCCCCGACGCCCCGCACGCCGGCGAGATCACCCTGCGCATGCTCGGTGCCTCCACCTCGGGCCTGCGCGACTACGTACCGGATCCGAAGTTCCTCGCCGCCCTGTACGCCGACCCGTTCCGCCGGTGGACCCCCGACGAGCTCGTGGGCATCTCCGCCGCCCACCCCCTGCTGTACGAGCCGGGTACGAGCTGGAGCTACTCCCACGCCAACTTCGTGCTCCTCGGGCAGGCCCTGGAGAAGATCTCCGGCATGCCGCTGGCCGAAGTGATGGAGCAGCAGATCACGGGGCCCACCGGACTGGACAACACCCTCAACAGCTTCACGCCCCAGATCGAGGAGCCCGTCCTGCACTCCTTCGACGGGGAGCGCGGCAGGTACGAGGAGTCCACCTACTGGAATCCCTCCTGGACCACGGCCCCCGGCGCGGTCCTGAACACCCACATCTGCGACCTGGCCCGCTCCGCCGAGGTTGTGGGTACCGGTGAACTCCTCTCGCCGCAAAGTTTCAAGGTCCAGCTGAACCCGGGAACGGTGGGCCTGGGCGGCAAGACCCCCGGCTGCCCGCCGAAGGACTGCTTCCGCCAGCTCCCGGCCCGGCACTTCGGCTACGGCGTGATCGTCCAGAACGGCTGGATCCAGTCGAACCCGTCCTTCGCGGGATACGCGGCCATCATGGCGTACCTCCCGAGCGAGCACCTGGCCATCGCGGTGTCCACGACGGTCGGTCCCAAGGGCCCCGAGACCAACACGGCCCAAACCATCGCCGGCCGCATCGCCGCAGCCCTTGCGCCCCGGAACTCCCTGACGGGATGACAGCGTGCACGACGGACGCACACACACACCGGACCGGCGAGCGGCCACTCGCCCGAGAAGGCCGAAGTCCGATGACGAGCATCACCTGTCGGCCTCCTCGTCCCAGCACAGTCGTAGCTGTTCCCGCAGATCCGGAACGGATTCCGCCGCACAGGACATGACGACGACGAGCCTGCTGAGATCGACTCCGTCGGACCGTCTGGTGCGGGACCATCGCCGCCCCGCCCGCAAAAGGGTCCCGAAGAGCAGCCGTTGTCCGGCGGCATCGCCGGGCAGCATCTCGTCCGCGGCCTCGATGACGAGTACGTAGTGGTCTGCGGGCAGCCAGTTCAGATCGCGCAGGCAGTCGAGGAGGGCGTTCCAGTTCCACCCGAAGTAGTCCGGCAGCCTCAGTCCGTCGTAGAACCGCATGAAGACCGCGTTCGTGTCCCCCATCTCACGGCCGTCGAGGCGCACCACGTACGTCCTGCCGGTCACGGGTAGCAACAGGTCCACGGGCACAGCGCCGTGCTCCGGAACCACATGAACCCAGGGCACGATGTGCACACCCTCACCTCCCCTCCGCCGGTTCAGGCCTCCACCTTCGTCATGACCGGAGGACGGCAGCGAGGCAGTCTACGGGCTGTCCCGCAATCCCCGGCGGGCGCGACGGCCCGGCGGGCGGCTGTCCGTCTCACAGGGTCGGAACCCCATACGGAAGCCGACCAATGGCCCTGGTGCACCGGGGCCGTGCGGCATGATCTGGAGCATGAAGCGTCCCTCCCTGCCGACCACCGAGTCGGCCGTCGCCGCGATACGGGCCGTCGCGGCCGAATACCGGCTCGCCGTGGCCGTCACCGACGACATCGGCGCCGACCGGACGTCGCGGCGGACCTCCGCGGCCCTGTTCACCGTCGTCGACCCCGACGGATCCCTGCCGCACGAGGCGTTCGTCGAACTCGGCGGCAGCCCGGCCGTCAGCGTGCGGATCTTCCCCGAGGACGACGCGAAGATCACCGTCGACGGGGTGGAGTTCCACGACATTCCCCGGGACTCCGTACCGGCGTTCCTGAGGTCCGTCTACGGCGGACTGGCTTTTGTGAAGGGACGGTTCTTCCCACCGGGCTACTGGCTCTCCGTCCCTCTGCCCGGCGACGAGACGTACCGGGAGAGCGTCGGAGGCCCCTCGCTCACGCCCTGGCTCTCCGGCCGCGTCCGCGCCTGAGGCGCCACCGCCGAACCGCGGTCGACCGCACCGGGGGCCCGTTGCTCGCAGGCAGCACGCCTGGGCCGAACGGGCCCCCGGCCGGTCACCGGGCGCGCATACTCGGAGCATGGCCGACACCACCACCGTCGAGGTCGACACCGATGTGCACGACCGCCTCGCCGTGCTCGCCGCGGACCGCGGACTGAGCCTGCGCGCGTACCTCGCCGAACTCGCCACCGCCCAGGAGAACGAGGCCGCGCTCACCCGGGCGGCGCTCGCCTTCGAGAGGGCCCTGGAGCGGCCCGGCTTCCGCGAGGGCTTCACCCGCGACTTCGGCCGCCGGGCGTCCCGCGACTGAACCGGCCTGCGAGGGCATACCGGCGCCGCCGGGGCGTCTGTGGGGCCGCCGACGGGCCAGGTCCGCGAAAGGTACCTATGCTCGAAAAGGGGCTGCCCCGAGCGCTGGAGGACGGCTGTCATGACCGAGGCGAGCGACACGGCCCAGGCCGACCGCACCCTTAAGGCCCGGCACCGCGCGATGTGGGCGCTGGGCGACTACCAGTCGGTGGCTTCCCACGTCATTCCGGAGCTGGGGGCCGTGCTCGTGAAGGAGTGCGGCGTCCAGCGCGGCGACCGGGTGCTCGACATCGCGGCCGGCTCGGGCAACGCCGCCATTCCGGCCGCCCTGGCCGGGGCCGACGTGGTGGCGTCCGACCTCACTCCCGAGCTGCTGGAGATCGGCCGGCACCTGGCCGCCGTACGCGGGGCCACTCTGGAGTGGCGGGAGGCGGACGCCGAGCACCTGCCCTTCGCCGACGGCGAGTTCGATGTGGTGATGTCCTGCGTCGGCATCATGTTCGCCCCGCACCACCGGCTCGCCGCCGAGGAGATGCTGCGCGTCTGCCGCGCCGGCGGCACGGTCGGACTGATCAACTGGACCCCGCAGGGCTTCGTGGGCCGACTCTTCGCGACGATGAAGCCGTACGCGCCCCCGCCGCCGCCCGGGGCGCAGCCGCCCCCGCTGTGGGGGGACGAGGAACACGTGCACGAGCTGCTCGGCGACGCGGTCACCGATGTGGACTCACGCCGCCGGACGGTTCGCGTGGACCGCTTCACGGGGCCCACGGACTTCCGGGAGTTCTTCAAGGCCTGCTACGGGCCCACCGTCGCCGCCTACCGCGCCGTCGCCGACGATCCGGACCGGGTCGCCGAACTGGACGCGGCGCTCGACGCCCTCGCCGCCGAGCACACCGTGGACGGGGTCATGGAGTGGGAGTACCTGTTGCTGACGGCCCACCGCCGGAGCTGACCCGCACACGGCGTCCCGCCACGCCGCGCCGGTTCAGTAGAGGACCGGGTGCACCTCCGGGTGGGCGTCCCACCACTCCTTGTGGAAGGGGTTGTTGTCCACGTTGGCCAGGTAGGCTCGGGCCGCGGCCCGGTAGAGCAGTTCCGCCTGCCCGGCCGAGAGCGCCGCGCGGCTCCATGCGAGGCGGATGCGCCCGATGATCGGGGTGCCGACGAGCGGGCGCATCACCGTGCCCTCCCCCGACGGGGCCGTCGGCTGGCTGAGCGCCACCGCGCGGCCGGCGGCGATCAGATCGTGCTGCATCTTGCGGTCGGTGATCCGGTAGCGAAGTGAGGGGCTGAATCCGGCCTTCGCGCAGGCGGTGACGAGCGCCTCCGGGCCACCGTCGTCGTCCTCCACCAGTGTCATCCACGACTCCCCGGCCAGGTCGGCCAGTTCGATGCGGTCCAGGTCCGCGAGCGGGTGCCGGGCGGACAGCCGGATACAGAACGGCTCCTTCGGGATCAGCGTCCTGGCCAGGGTTCCTTCCGGCAGCGGCACCTCATGGTCGTTGACCTCCCCGTACACGATGGCGTCGTAGCGTCCGGCGCCGAGCATCCGCGCCAGCACGGTGACCGAATCCTCCAGGTCCACGGCTATCTCCCGGCCTGACATGGACAGGTCGGTCTGGGTGAGAAGGCCGTCGAGCAGCACGAGCATGATGCAGCCCAGCCGCAGTGGGCTGCCGGTCGACAGGGCGCGTGCCTGCGCTCCCAGAGCGTCCATCTCGCTGAGTACGCGACGCGCCTTGGCCAGCACGAACTGGCCCAGTGCGGTGGGTTCCACCCCACTGCGGCCCCGTACGAAGAGCTCGCCCCCGGTGACCCGTTCAATGCGGCGCAGCTGGGCGGAGAGCGCGGGTTGGGACACTCCGAGCCGCCGCGCCGCGCCCCCCAGGCTGCCCGCCTCCGCGATCCGGCAGACGGCTTGCAGATGCCTCAACTCCAGCTGCATCCGGGCAGCGTACGAGTCGGGTCGCCGCGGCACCATAACGCGGACCTTATGCCCCCCGAGATGTCCCAATCTCGTCATGTTCACGCTCATACTCGGCCGCGAACGACACTCATCCCCGACCCCCCACGATCGGAGTGGACGTTGCATCCGAGCAGATGGACGGCGGCCGTGGCAGCGATGGCGCTGACCGCGAGCCTCGCCGGCGCTCTGGCCGGGACGGCATCGGCCGCGCAGCAGGCGCAGCCCTCCCCGTCCCAGAAGGACACACCGGCCGCACGTGCGGTCGCGGCCGCCGACCAGGCCGTCGACAGTGGCCTGGACTCCCTGGTCAACTCCTCCCAGGAACAGTACGAACGACGTCTCGTCACCCCCTGGGTGAAGGATCTCTACTCCGTCTCGTACGAGCGCAGCTACCGCGGCCTGCCGGTCGTCGGCGGCGACGCGGTCGTGCTCGCGGACGGCACCGGCAAGGTGCGCGCCCTGCAGTCCGCCTCCTCCGTGCGCATCGACGTCTCCACCCGGGCGTCGGTCTCCGCGAAGGACGCAGAGTCCGTCTCGCGGGCGAAGCTGGTCTCGGTCGACAAGGTCGAGAGCAGCCGGCTCGTGGTCCGCCTCAAGGACGACAAGCCGGTGCTGGCGTGGGAGACCGTACTGAGGGGCCGCACCAGGACCGCGCCCAGCAGGCTGCACGTCTTCGTGGACGCGCGGACCGGCGCCTTCGCCGACAGCTACGACGAGGTCGTCGCGGGTACCGGTAACAGCAAGTGGAACGGGCCGGGCCCGCTCACCATCGACACCACCGGCTCCGGCTCCACGTACACGCTGCGCGACCCGAACCGGACCGGCCTGAGCTGTGCGGACTACAGCACGGGCACGGTCTTCTCGAAGTCCTCCGATTCCTGGGGCACCGGCAACCCCACGAGCAAGGAGACCGGCTGCGTCGACCTGATGTTCGCGGCGCAGAAGCAGTGGGACATGCTCTCCCAGTGGCTGGGCCGCAACGGTGTCAGCGGCAACGGCCGCAGCTTCCCCGCCAAGGTGGGCCTGAGCGATCTCAACGCCTACTGGGACGGCAGCTCGGTCACCATCGGGCGCAACACCGCCAACGAGTGGATCGCCGGCATCGACGTGGTGGCCCACGAGTACGGGCACGCCATCGACTCCAACACCCCGGGCGGCACCAGCGGCCAGGAGTCCGGGCTCGGCGAGGCCACCGGCGACATCTTCGGGGCGCTGACCGAGGCCTTCGCCAACGAGCCGGCCCCCTACGACACCCCGGACTACACGGTCGGCGAGGTCATCAACCTCCAGGGCCGGGGTCCGATCCGGAACATGTACAACCCGCCGGCGGTCAACAACGACCCTGCCTGCTACAGCTCCGCGATACCCGGCACCGAGGTGCACGCGGCGGCCGGTCCTCTGAACCACTGGTTCTACCTGCTGGCCGAGGGCACCAGCCCGGGCGGCGGCAAGCCCAGCAGCAGCACCTGCAACGGCACCACCCTGACCGGTGTGGGCGTGCAGAACGCCGGCAAGATCTTCTACGGCGGCATGCTGCTCAAGACGAGCAGCATGTCCTACAAGAAGTACCGAACGGCGACGCTGAGTTCGGCCAAGTCGCTGGACACCACCTGTGACCTCTTCAACAAGACCAAGGGTGCCTGGGACGCGATCAGCGTGCCCGCCCAGACCGCCGATCCGACCTGTACTCCGAGCGGCCAGAACAACGACTTCTCGATGTCGCTGAGTCCGTCCTCGGGCACCGTCCAACAGGGCGGTTCCGTCACCACGACGGTCGGCACCACGGTCACCACGGGCAACGCCCAGTCGGTGACGCTGACCGCCTCCGGCCTGCCGGCCGGCGTGAGCGCCTCCTTCAACCCTGCCACCGTGCAGTCCGGCCAGTCCTCGGTGCTGACCCTGACCGCCACCGCCAACGCGGCTCCCGGTGCGTCCACGGTCGTCGTCAAGGGTCAGGGCGCGGCCCTCTCGCACACGGTCGACTACTCGCTCAACGTGGGCGGGACCCAGCCCGGCAACGATCCGCCGGACATCAACGTCGCCGACGTGCAGGCGCACCTGTCCCAGTTCAACACCATCGCGAGCCAGAACGGCGGCCACCGCCGGGCCGGCAGCGCCGGCTACACCCAGTCGCTGGCGTACGTGAAGGGCAAGCTGCAGGCGGCCGGTTACACCGTCACCGAGCAGAGCTGCACCTCCTGCACCTACCCGTCGAACAACTTGATCGCCGACTGGCCGGGTGGGCCCGCCGACCAGACCGTCATGTTCGGCGCCCACCTCGACAGCGTCTCGGCCGGCCCCGGCATCAACGACAACGGCTCGGGCTCCGCGACCCTGCTGGAGAACGCCCTCGTCCTCGCCCAGAAGAACCCGACGATGACGAAGCACGTGCGCTTCGCCTGGTGGACCGACGAGGAGCAGGGCCTCAACGGCTCCGAGTTCTACGTCAGCCAGCTGAGCAGCGCCCAGCGCAGCGCCATCAAGGGCTACTACAACTTCGACATGGTCGCCTCCACCAACGGCGGCTACTTCATCAACAACGTCAACTCCACCACCGCCGCCCCGCTGAAGGCGTACTGGACCTCCCTGAACCTGGCACCCGAGGAGAACACCGAGGGGCAGGGCCGTAGCGACGACTACTCCTTCCAGCAGGCAGGCATCCCCACCTCCGGCTACGCGGCCGGCGCCAGCGCCCGCAAGACCTCGGCGCAGGCCACGAAGTGGGGCGGCACGGCCAACGCCGCCTACGACCCCTGCTACCACAGCTCCTGCGACACCACGAACAACATCAACGCCACGGTGCTGAACCGCAGTGCCGACGGTGTCGCCTACGCCGTCTGGAAGCAGGCGGTCGGCGGTGAGACGCCCGCGCAGGACTTCTCCATCGGCGTCAGCCCGTCCGCGGGCAGCGCGGCCCCCGGCGGTTCGACCTCCGCCACGGTCAACACCGCCACCGTGAGCGGCGCCGCCCAGACCGTCGCGCTCTCCGTCTCCGGCGCGCCGGCCGGTGTCACCGCGACGCTCAGCCCGACGTCCGTCCAGTCCGGCAGCTCCTCGGCGCTGTCCGTCCAGGTCGGCGCGAGCACCGCGCCTGGCACCTACACCCTGACGGTCACGGGCTCCGGCACCGTCAGCCACACCAGCACCTACTCGCTCACCGTCACCGGTGGCGGCAGCTGCACACCCCGCCAGCTCGTGGCCAACGGCGGCTTCGAGAGCGGCTCCAGCCCGTGGAGCGCGACCGCGGGCGTCATCACCAACCAGTCCGGCCAGACCCCGCACGGCGGAAGCTACAAGGCGTGGCTGAACGGGTACGGCTCCACCCACACGGACAGCGCCGCCCAGACGCTGACCATCCCGTCGGGCTGCTCCACGTACCGGCTGGGCTTCTTCCTCCACATCGACACGGACGAGGACGAGAACGTCGTCTACGACCGGTTCACCGTCTCGGTGGCCGGCCAGACGCTGGAGACCCTCTCCAACCTGAACGC
This sequence comes from Streptomyces sp. NPDC054840, assembly GCF_053611065.1. NCBI lineage: Bacteria > Bacillati > Actinomycetota > Actinomycetes > Kitasatosporales > Streptomycetaceae > Streptomyces > Streptomyces sp. NPDC054840. The sequence continues at coordinate 115 of NZ_JBSGZP010000250.1, read as the reverse complement.
GAACTCCGGCTACCTGGAGAAGTCGTACGACCTCTCACAGTTCGCCGGCCAGACCGTCACCCTGAAGTTCAGCGGCACGGAGGACCAGTCCCTCCAGACCTCCTTCGTCGTGGAC
>NZ_JBSGZP010000249.1:0-9683 GCF_053611065.1 Streptomyces sp. NPDC054840 | reverse complement strand
GGGCGGGACCCCGTAGAGGGATCCCGCCCATCGATGCGCAACGCGTAGGCGTCAGCCCTTCAGGCCCGCCATCCAGGCCTCGACGTCGGTCGAGGTGCGGGGCAGGGCGGCGGACAGGTTCCGGTTGCCGTCCTCGGTGACGAGGATGTCGTCCTCGATCCGGACGCCGATGCCGCGGTACTCCTCCGGCACGGTCAGGTCGTCGGCCTGGAAGTACAACCCGGGCTCGACGGTCAGGCACATGCCCGGCTCCAGGGTGCCGTCGACATAGGCCTCGGTGCGCGCGGCGGCGCAGTCGTGGACGTCCATGCCGAGCATGTGGCCGGTGCCGTGCAGGGTCCAGCGGCGCTGCAGGCCCAGCTCCAGGACCCGCTCGACCGGGCCCTCCAGCAGGCCCCACTCCACGAGCTTCTCGGCCAGCACGTGCTGGGAGGCGTCGTGGAAGTCGCGGAACTTCGCACCCGGCTTCACCGCGGCGATCCCGGCTTCCTGCGACTCGTAGACCGCGTCGTAGATCTTGCGCTGGATGTCGGTGTAGGTGCCGTTGATCGGCAGCGTGCGCGTGACGTCGGCGGTGTAGAGGGAGTGGGTCTCCACGCCGGCGTCGAGCAGCAGCAGGTCTCCGGGGCGGACGTCACCGTCGTTGCGGACCCAGTGCAGGGTGCAGGCGTGCGGGCCGGCGGCGCAGATGGAGCCGTAGCCGATGTCGTTGCCCTCGACGCGGGCGCGCAGGAAGAAGGTGCCCTCGATGTAGCGCTCGGAGGTGGCCTCTGCCTTGTCGAGGACCTTCACGACGTCCTCGAAGCCGCGGACGGTGGAGTCGACGGCCTTCTGCAGCTCGCCGATCTCGAACGTGTCCTTCACCGCGCGGGCCTCGGAGAGGTAGACGCGCAGTTCCGCGTCGCGCTCCTTGGTCACCTTGTCGGTGAGAGCGGACTCGATCACCGAGTCGTGGCCGCGCACCGCGCGGACGGGGCCCTCGGCCTCGGTGAGAGCCTCGGCGAGCTCGCGGACGTCCTTCGCGGGGATGCCCAGGAGCTGCTCGGCCTCGGCGAGGGAGTGCCGACGGCCGACCCACAGCTCGCCCTGGCCGGACAGCCAGAACTCGCCGTTCTCCCGGTCGGAGCGCGGCAGCAGGTAGATGGTGGCGGTGTGCCCGGCCGGCCCGGTGGGCTCCAGGACCAGGACGCCGTTCTCGGTCTGGTCGCCGGTGAGGTACGCGTACTCGGTCGAGGCCCGGAAGGGGTACTCGGTGTCGTTCGAGCGGGTCTTCAGTCGGCCGGCGGGGATGACGAGACGCTCGCCCGGGAAGCGCCGGGACAGCGCGTCGCGGCGGGCCAGGGTGTGCGCGGCCTGGGCGATGGGCTCCAGCCCGTGCAGCTCGGTGTCGGCCCAGCCGCTGCGCATGTTCTCCGCGAGTTCGTCGCTGACGCCCGGGTACAGACCGTTCTTGCGCTGCTTGTGCGTCTTCTTGGGCTGCTCTTCTTCCGGGGTCTCCGGGGTGAGCTCGTCAGCCACGTCTTCTCCTCAGCTACGACGGTACGGACCTGGGTGTGGACCGCATCCATCGTATGCGTGTGCGGCAAGAGCATGTTCCGAATCGTTCCCTCCGTCACGATTCGGAACATGCTCCGGGCCTCATTCGAACCGGGCCGCGAGCAGCACGATGTCCTCGGGGGCGTCGGTCGGGTTCCCACCCGGCAGCACGGTCCGCAAGATGTGCTCGCACAGGGCGGCCGGGTCCTCGCGGACGCTACGGGGGACCCCCGCGGCCGCGGCGTGCAGCCGGGCGTAGGCCCGGTCCATCGGGTCGCCCGTGTGGTGCAGCAGCCCGTCGGTGTAGAGAAGCACCGTTTCTCCGGGTGCGGGTTCGATCTCCACGCTCGGCGCCTCCCAGCAGGACAGCATGCCCAGGGGTGCGGAGAGCGAGGTTTCCACGTACTCGGTGCGGTGCTCGCCGATCAGCAGTGGCGGGGTGTGCCCCGCACCGGCCAGGATGATCTTGCTGCCCGGGCCGGCGGATTGCGTCCCTCCGGCGGGTTCGCAGTAGGCGAAGAGCGCGGTGGCGGAGCGGGCGGGCTCGGTGAGGCGCAGCAGCAGTTCGAGGTCGGACAGGACCGCTACGGGGTCCTCGCCCTCCATGACGGCGTAGGCGCGCAGCGATGCGCGCAGCCGTCCCATCGCGGCGACGGCGCTCGGCCCGGAGCCGGTGACGGAGCCGACGGCCAGTCCCAGGGCACCCTCGGGCAGCGGGAGGGCGTCGTACCAGTCGCCCCCGCCGAGCGGCCCGGTGTGGTGGCGGGCCGCGAGCTGGACCCCGGGGATCCGGGGCAGTCGGCTCGGCAGCAGTTCCTCGGAGACGGTGGCCAGGTACGAGCGGGAGCGCTCCACCTCCAGCATCCGGGCCAGGTGCTCGGCGGCGTGCCGCACGTACAGCTCGACGAGGTCGCGCTGGCGGTCGCTCGGCTCGGCCTGCTCGTCGTAGAGCCACACGGCGGCGCCGAGCCGGCCGGTGGCCTCGGCGGTGAGGGGGAGCGAGTAGCTCGCGGCGTAGCCGAGACGGGCGGCGACCTCGCGGTGGCGGGGGTCCACGGGGGCGGCGAAACCCCCGGTTCCGGGAGGCGCGCCCGGCTCGGGCAGGAACTCGGAGCCGCCCTGGGCGTCGGGCAGGCCGTCGAGGATCCGCCCGTAGGAGGTGGCGCTGCGCGGCACGGTCTCGATGTGACCGAGCTCCGCGTGGCCGAGCCCGAGGCCGATCGTGCTGGTGGGGCCGAGTTTGTCGGCGGGCTCCAGGACGATCAGGCCGCGGCGGGCGCCGACGAGCGCGGCTCCGGCGCGCAGGAACTCGCGAAGCGAGGTGTCGAGGTCACCGGCGCGGGCGAGGCGTTCGGTGAGCTCGTGCAAGGTGGTGAGGTCCGAGACCATGCCCGCCAGCCGGTCCTGGATGACACTGCCCGGGCCGCCGGGCGGAGGGGCCGGTGCGGGGGTGATCCGGGCGGGCGTGGGCGCCGCAGTGTGCGGCGACGCCGTTACTGCTGGATCGATTCCAGCCACTTTCGGCAGATGGGGGGCGCTCATGGCGTCCGCCTTTCCACCTGGTGCGATTCGCCAAATAGCATCGCAAACCCCCAGATCGTGCTGCGCCGCCATCAAGGAATCCACATCTACACGCACACATGGATGCATGTCCAGCATTGCCCAGGTGGGAATCCTGGTGTCCGTGGGGCGGCAACTCACTGTCGAGCCAAGGCTAGAACTTGGCCGGAAAAAGCGGGAAGCAGTCGGTTTTTGCGATCGACTGAGCGGGCTCCCCAGGGGCCTCGGGTACGTACTCGGTGATGCACGGGGCCAGTTGGCGTCGTCGGGAACCACCCGGTGCGGGCCGTCGTCCTTAGCGGCGGCCGCCGGTCTCGGGGGTCGGCGCGGGTCGCGCTCCATCCCCGCGGGACGTTTGATGGACCCGTAAGAAAACTGCACGAACCGTGTGAACCAGCTTCTGGCGGACAGTGACGCGAAACCTGTACGTGTGGTGAGACACCGGTTGCATGGTGTGATCTGGCCCTCGGCGTTCAACGGAAAGGAACGAGCGCACATGCGCGAGATCCTCGGAAGGCGTCTCCAGCGGCTCCGCGATCGCTTTCAATTTCTGCGCCCCGAGCCGGGACGGAGCGGCGGCCCATCCGCTCTGCTCGACGCGGCGCTCGTCTGCGCCACCACCTGGCAGTGGCCCGTCCTGCCCGGCGTCGGTCGGTCCGGCGCCGACGGTGAGCGATGTGCCTGCCCCGACCCCGACTGTGCCGTGCCCGGCGCGCACCCCTTCGACCCCGGACTGCTCGCGGCCACCACCGACCCCCGGATGGTGGCCTGGTGGTGGACCAACCGGCCCGCCGCCCCCGTCCTGATGGCCACCGGCGGGACCGCCCCGTGCGCGGTGAGCCTGCCGGCCGGTGCGGCCGCGCGCGCCCTCGTACGGCTGGACGCGCAGGGCATGCGGCTCGGTCCGGTCGTTGCCACGCCCACCCGCTGGGCGTTGCTGGTGGAGCCCTACTCGCTGGAACGGCTCGGCGAACTCCTGTACGCGAAGGATCACGTGCCTTCTTCCCTGCGCTTCCACGGTGAGGGCGGCTACCTGTTGCTGCCGCCCTCCGCCGCGTCCAGCGGCGGTCAGGTGCGCTGGGAACGGGAGCCGCGGGCGCAGTCGACGGCGCAGCGGACGCGGGCCCGCTCGAGGCAGTCGCAGGCGCGTCCTCAGGCGCCGCAGCCGTCGGCGGGACGTCTCTGGCTACCCGAGATCGAGGCGGTCGTGGACGCGCTGGTGGAGGCCAGCAGCGGTGCGCCCGGTGGCGGCAGCAGGCTCGCGTACTGATCCGCCGGGCCTGGGAGGATCACTCGTACGGGTGTCAGCGGGACCGGTTTGCAGGGGAATTGGGCGCGGGGATCTCCGTGCCCCATTCCCTCCTCGCTATGTTCGGCGAATGAATCTCCGCCTGATCGGTATCGGCGCCGGTGTGTTGACCATCTTGTCGCTCCCGCTCGCCGGAGCGATCGCTGGGCCGGACCTTGCCGGTCAGGATGACGGAAAAGCCGGCGGTGGCCTGTTCTCGGCGCTCGGCCTTTCGGACTCTTCCCGCACATCCCCCGCCGCGCCCACGCGCTCGGCGCCGACGGCCGACCGGCAGCAGCCCGGGCCGGCCGAGCAGCCCCGCACGGATTCCCGCTGCGGCCCCGAGCTCTCCTCGCCGCACGGAGTGGAGGCACAGACCTGCATGCTGGTCGGTGAAGGCCAGACGTGGGGCCGGAGTTACTACCGGAACACGAGTGGTCGCGCCCTGGACGCCGTGCTGACGGTGATGGGTCCGGCCGGGCGCACGGTCCAGATCCGGTGCGCGGTGGGCGCGGGCGACGAACCGGGATTGTGCGAGACGCCGAAGGAGGCCTCGGCCGGGGACCATGAGAGTTACTCGGCTGTAGCGGAATTTGCAGTTCCGGATGATGAAGGGGAACTGCTCTTGAGGTCCGGGAGCAACTCACCGGCGCCGGGCGACCGTTGATCGGACCCGGAAAATCAAGGGCCCGGTCGCTGGCGACGGGGGATGCACCAGCGACCGGGCTACAAGAACGGTAACAAGAGATCGCCTGTACGCAAATTCGATCTCCGATATTCAGACATCGATTTGCAGACGATTAGCGGGAGTTGTGACTCCCGTCACCGGCTCCACGGGGCGCTCGGTCAGCTGAGCGTCACCTGGCGGTTGGTGAGTCCGCCACGTGCCCGGCGCTCCTCGGTGGTCAGCGGGGCGTCCGTGGCCAGAGCCCCGGCCAGCCGCTCCGCGAACTCCGCCGCGGGCTTCTCGACGTCGTCGGCCGTGACCCCGGTGGGCAGGTCCCAGACGGGGACCATCAGGCCGTGCGCGCGGAAGGAGCCGACGAGCTTCGTGCCCTCGCCGAGCGAGGACGTGCCGGCCGCGTGCAGCCGCGCGAGGGCGTCGAGCAGCTTCTCCTCGGGGTGCGGCATGACCCAGCGCAGGTGGTTCTTTTCCGGCGTCTCGCACCAGTAGGCGGCGTCCACGCCGGTCAGCCTGACGGTGGGAATCGCGGCCGCGTTGGCGCGCTCCAGCGAGGCGGCGATCTCCGGCGAGGCGTTCTGAGCGTTCTCGGATTCCGGAATCCAGAATTCGAACCCGGTGTGCACAACCGGCTCGAAACCGCCCTCGGCGTCCAGGAGATCCTGAAGTCGGGGACCCTCGGTGGGAACCCGGCGGGCGGCGACCGGAGTACCGGGCTCCGCCACGAGGGCGCGCTCCAGGGTGTCGGCCATGTCGCGGCCGAGGTCCCCGGAGGACGAGTCGTTCTGCAGGCCGAGGAGGACGGACCCGTCCTCGCGGCGCAGCGCGGGCCACGCCATGGGCAGTACCGTCACCAGGGTGACGGAGGGGACGCCCTCGGGCAGACCGCCCTTGAGGGACAGGGGGACGGTGGCGGCGGGCACCAGTTCCCGCAGCGCGACCCAGTCGCACTCGCCGGGCAGTCCTTCGAAGGGGCGCCGCACGTGCTCGGTGACGGCGTGCGCGGCGGCTGCGCCGTGGCAGGCCTTGTAGCGGCGGCCGGATCCGCAGGGACAGGGCTCGCGGGCGCCCACGACGGGGATCTCACCGTTGTTGAGCTGCGGCTTTGCAGTCTTGGCTGCGGGGCGCTTCTTGGCCATCGTGCGTGTCTCCCGGTTGCGGCGGTACGGCGTCGTGTCTGGGCGCGAGCCTAGCCGTTCGTACCGCCGGAACCGGTTGGGTGCGGCCGGGAGCACGGTCGGCGTGCGCTCCCGGACGGCCGCCTATGCGGATGACCGGTACTGCTGTGCTGCTGTCGTCCTGCCGTGCTGTCTTGCTGCGTGCTTGCTCTCGCGTCGGTCGTGTTGTCGTGTGGTCGCGATCCCGGTTCAGGGATCGAGGTCGTCGAATGCCGTACGGAAGTCGATCGCCGGGGGCGCAACGCGCGTAGCGAAATCCTCGTGCCGGGGCCCACAGGCAACGATCACCCACACGGTGACCTCACCCGCCGCTCCGTCCCGGACACCCCAGTCCTGGGCCAAGGCGCTGATGATGTTCAGCCCCCGACCGCCCCGTGCGGTGACCGAAGGCGTGGCAGGAATCGGGCGGGTGGGCCCGCCTCCGTCCGTGACCTCGACCGTCAGTCGACCCGCTCTGTCCACGCGCCATGCGGCGCGTATCTCCCCGTCCCCGACTTCCCGAGAGCCGAGCGGCCTGCCGTGTCGGCAGGCGTTGCTGAGCAGTTCGGAAAGGATCAGTACGGCATCGTCCACGACCGATTCGGGCACCCCGCTGATGCGCAGTTGCTCGCGCATCCGGTGTCTTGCCTCGCCCACGCCCGCAGGACCATGGCGTACGTCCACGCACGACGACGTGGGCACTTCTTGTGCCACCACCAACGCCACCCCCGGAACCTCCTTAGCCCCACGCATGGTCTGGATGCCCCAATGGCCTGGACCGGAAACCGCCGAAGCGGCCCGAAGCGGGCCCCTCTGACGCATTCATGTCGACCGAATGCGGAGCGGATGCGCCGGGGCACACCCTGTAACGAACGGGTCGGAGGTGGCGGGTGTGCGAAAAGGGGCGTCAGCGCCCGAGTTGGGACAGAACCTGGCGGGGTCTGTTCGTGATGATTGCTTCGACGCCCAGATCGGCGCAGAGCTGAACGTCTTCGGGTTCGTTCACGGTCCATACGTGCACGGAGTGGCCCGCGCCTTGAAGCTTGTGGATGAAGGCGGGGTGATTGCGCACGATCCGCATCCCGGGGCCTGCGATCGTCACGCCGACCGGCAGCCGCCCGTCGCGCATCCGGGGCGAGATGAACTGCATCAGGTACACGGTCGGGATCGTCGGCGCGGCCGCCCGGATCCGGTGCAGGGAGCGCGCGGAGAAGCTCATGACCCGCACCGGGTGCGGACCCTCGGCCGGTGGGGCGTCCAGACCGAAGCGCTTGAGGAGGACGAGGAGGCGCTCCTCCACCTGTCCGGCCCAGCGGGTCGGATGCTTCGTCTCGATCGCGAGCTGCACAGGCCGTCCGGCGTCGGAGACCAGCTCCAGCAGGCGCTCCAAGGTGAGGACGGAGGTGCGCTCGGGGTCCGCGTCCCAGTCGGGGGACTCCTCGCGGTCCTTCCAGGAGCCGAAGTCGAGGGCGGCGAGATCGGCCAGCTCGAGGGCGGAGACGGCGCCGCGGCCGTTCGAGGTGCGGTTCACCCGGCGGTCGTGGACCAGGACCAGATGGCCGTCCGCGGTCAGCCGGACATCGCATTCGAGGCCGTCGGCGCCGTCCTCGATGGCCTTGCGGTAGGCGGCCAGGGTGTGCTCGGGGGCATCCTCCGAGGCGCCGCGGTGGGCGACGACCTGGATGGTGCGCGGCATTGCGTGGGTCACCGGGTCATGGTGCCACCGAGATGTCCCCGGGCGTCGGGGTCGACCCCGAGAGTGCATCTGAAATGTCGTATATAAAGAAAGGGGAGAGATGCACAGGTCCGGCTTACAGTGCTCTGACGGGTCATGGGAAAGGCTTTGCCCAGGAACTTGTGCGGCACGCCGAACGTTCAGTCGGACCGATATCGCCAGAGAATTTTCTGAAGCCGTGTGTGACGAGGAGAGAGCGCTGTGAGCAACGAGAACGAGGGCACCGCGGCCCCGACATCCCCCGCCGCCCCGTCCGTACCCCCTGCTCCGGCCTCCGAGACGCAGGACGCGGCCCCCGCGCGCGCCGCCGACGAGCCGGTGACCCAGCAGCTGCCGCCGACCCCGGCGCCCGGCACGGAGCCCACCCAGCAGATCCCGCCCGCGCAGGCGCCCCCGGCCTACGGTCAGGCTCCCGCCCCGGCCGCGCACGGGGCCGCGGGCTGGCCGCCTCCGCCGCCCACGGTGCCGGCGTACGGGGCGGGAGGCGGCCACGGCGGCGGCGCCTGGGGCGCTCCCCTGACCACCGACGGCCACCCCGCGCCCAAGCCGAAGGGCAAGGGCGGCCTGGTCGCGGGCGTGCTCGTGGTGGCCCTCCTCGCGGGCGGCATCGGCGGTGGCGTCGGCTACTGGGCCGCCCAGCGCAGCGACAACGGCACCGGCTCCACCACCATCAGCGCCGCGAACACCCCCAAGGACCTCAAGCGCGAGGCCGGCTCCATCGCCGGTCTGGCCGCGGGAGCCCTGCCCAGCGTGGTCACCATCGAGGCATCGACCGGTGATGGCGAGGGTGGCACCGGCACCGGGTTCGTCTACGACCAGCAGGGCCACATCCTCACCAACAACCACGTCGTGGCCTCCGCCGCGAACGGCGGCAAGCTCTTCGCGACGTTCTCCGACGGCAAGCGGTACGACGCCGAGGTCGTGGGCCGCGCCCAGGGCTACGACGTGGCCGTCCTCAAGCTGAAGACCCCGCCGGCCGGCCTCAAGCCGCTGCCGCTGGGCGACTCCGACAAGGTCGCGGTCGGCGACTCGACCATCGCGATCGGCGCCCCCTTCGGCCTGTCCAACACGGTCACCACCGGCATCGTGAGCGCCAAGAACCGTCCGGTCGCCTCCGGAGACGGCTCCGGCAGCAAGAACTCCTACATGAGCGCCCTCCAGACGGACGCCTCGATCAACCCGGGCAACTCGGGCGGCCCGCTGCTCGACGGACGCGGCGCGGTCATCGGCATCAACTCCGCCATCCAGTCGGCGGGCAACGGCGGCTTCGGTGGCGGACAGGCCGGTTCCATCGGCCTCGGCTTCGCCATCCCGGTCAACCAGGCGAAGAACGTCGCCGAATCGCTCATCAAGACGGGCAAGCCGGTCTACCCGGTGATCTCGGTCTCGGTCGACCTCCAGGCCAAGTCCGAGGGCGCCAAGATCTCCGAGCAGGGCGCGGCCGCCAACGAACTGGTCGACCCGAACGGCCCGGCCGGCAAGGCGGGCCTCAAGCCCGGCGACATCATCACCGAGTTCGGCGGCAAGCCGGTCGACAGCGGCCCGACCCTGATCAGCATGATCTGGACGTACAAGCCCGGCGACACCGTGAAGCTGACCTACCTGCGCAGCGGCAAGCCGACCACGGTCGACATCACGCTCGGCTCGCGCGTCGGCGACAAGTAGCAGCACCGGAATACCACCGGTCGCGGCGGCGGCCCGATGAGGAGGGGCCGTAGGCGGGAT
>NZ_JBSGZP010000248.1:0-9686 GCF_053611065.1 Streptomyces sp. NPDC054840 | reverse complement strand
GGTCAGGAGTTGCCGTCGGAGTCCGAGTCGGAGTCCGAGTCGTTCTGTGCGGTGACCTTGCCGGTTTTCGGGTCCACCGACGCGTTCCAGGTCTTTCCGTCGGATCCCTTGACCTCGACGTGCCAGTACGGGGCCCTGCCGCTGTCGTCGTCGGCGTCCCACTCGACGGTCCACGTCGTGCCCGGGTGGGCGGCCACGGCGGCCTTGGCGGCCTGCGCGGCAGTGATCTTGGCTGCGAGCAGGCCCTTGTGCTCACCCGGGTTCTCGTTCGTGTCCACGTTCTCCCGGGAGACCTTGCCCGTGGCGGCGTCGACCTCCAGCTCGGCGTGGCCCTTGCCGTCCTTGGTGATCACGTCGACGTGCCAGACGTTGCCGTCCCTGTCGATGGACTCGACCAGGCCCGGATAGTTCTTGAGGGCGGCGGCGATGGCCTGCTCGGCCGAGACGTCGACTCGGGCGGCGGCGGACGCGGGGGCGGTTCTCGCCGCGTCGGCGGTCGCCACGGCGGCGGTCGACACGGGAGCCGCGGTCAGCAGGACCACGGACGCGGCGGCGGAGACGAATACGTTGCGCTTCATAGGGAGGACCTCCTCAGGCCGGCCCGACGGACAAGGGCCGGCAGCGAGCGTTCCCCGCCATTGTCGGGCCGATGGCCGTCCGGGGCGCGACGAGTGCGCGCGGTCCGGACGGCTCGGCTCCGGCCTCAGACCTTGCCGCGGTTGTCGCGCAGGTGCTCCGCGACCGGGGTCAGCGAGGCGCGCAGCGCTGCCAGGGCATCCGGCGGCAGCAGGTCGATAAAGTGCTGGCGGACGGACGCCACGTGGTGCGGGGCGACCCGGCGCATCGTCTCCATGCCCTCGTCGGTGAGCACCGCGTACAGGCCGCGGCGGTCGGACTCGCAGTTCACCCGGCGGACCAGGCCGGCCGTCTCCATGCGCGTGATCTGGTGCGAGAGCCGGCTCTTGGACTGCAGCGTGGCGGTCGCCAGATCGCTCATCCGCATCCGGTGGTCCTGGGACTCCGAGAGGTTCACGAGGATCTCGTAGTCGTTGTTGGTGAGTCCGAAGGGCTGGAGGTCCTTTTCCAGCTGGTGCATCAGCAGCCTGCTGACGTCCAGGTGGGTGCGCCAGGCGCACTGCTCGGCGTCGGTCAGCCAGCGGGTCCCCCCGGACGGAGTCTGGGGATGGGCGGCCGTCTCGGTCTCCATGGTCTCCATGAATGAACTCTACCTAAAAAGTTGAATTGCGTACAAAAATCAGCTCCGGGGGATCACAGTCCGAGGCGGCGCTGGAGATCACCCAGCTGTCCCGGCATCCGCGGCACACCCAGCTGCCCCATCGGACCCTGACCGGCCCCCGGAACGCCCTGCGCGTTGCCCGTGGCCGCACCGGCGCCGACCGTGCCGATCGCCTGCTCCGCCATCAGCATCTCCGACGACTGCAGCAGCACCGTGCCGGCGCCGACGAACTCGAACTGGTGCTCCTCGCCCGAGCTGCCCCCGATGCCGGTCAGCGAGCGCAGTCCGCCCATCACGCCCGTCATGTAGCCGTGGTCGTAGTGGTGGCACGGCGAGGGGCAGTCCGCCCAGCCCACCAGCGCCTGCGGGTCCACGCGCAGCGGCGGCTCCATGAACACCACCGGTCCGTTGGACGCCGCCACGAACTTCCCGGTTCCGATCAGCGTCAGGAAGCCCGGCACGATCGACTGCTTCAGGGCGAGCGAGGGCTGGTACGCGAGGAGGTTGCCCGAACGGATCGTCAGGTTGCCGTTGTCCAGGTCGTACGAGTTCACGTCGAAGGCCCGGTCGGCCAGCAGCATCTTGCCCGAGCCCTCGGCCACCACCCAGTCACTGGCGTGCAGCGGCGAGTGGAAGCTGGTGCGCAGCAGGCGGTCGAAGCGGCCGTTTCCGATGCCGTTGAACTCGATGTGCCCGTAGTACGAGATCATCTTGCCCTTCTGCAGGAACCACTGGCTCCCTTTGAGCTCCACGCAGAAGGTGTACGCGTTCACGTTGTCGTCGGAGGGCAGCGTGTACGGGTCGAAGACCGTCGGGCCGCCCGGTCCGCCGGTCACAGGGCCAAAGTTCACAGCTTCTCCTCGGAGGCCTGTACGTACACCGCGCCCTGGCCGGACAGCTCCAGCTGGAACGCCTCGCCCGAGCCGCGCCCCACCATGTCCCGCCAGCCGAGCGCCGTGGAGAGCTTGTTGCGCACGTCGCCGTGGTGGGCGACGTACGCCTGCGGGTCCACGTGGATCGGGCGCTGCGGGGTGATCGGGAGCTCGATGACCCCGCCGTGGGCCATGACGGCGACGGAGCCGTGACCCTTGAGGGTGGTGGTGAAGAGGCCCTGGCCGGTCACCTGGCCGCGGACCATGCCCATGACCCCGCCCTGGGAGCCCATGAACATCGTGCCCTGCTGGAGGGTGCCGTCGAAGGCGAGCAGCCGGTCGGCCTCGACGTAGAGGGTCTCGCCGGTCAGGCTGATCACCTGGATGTGGTGGCCGCCGTGGCCGAACATCACGGTGCCGCTGCCCTCGACCGCCATCAGCGGGGTCTGCTCGTTCGCCACCCGGCGTCCGATCATGCCCATGACCCCGCCCTGACCACCTGTCAGGCTCGGGGTGAAGGAGACCTCGCCGCGGTACGCGAGCATGGCGCCGCGCTGGCTGTACATCTTCTGACCCGGGATCACCTGGGCCTCGACCATCTTCGAGTTGATCTCGCGGAACGGCATCAGATGTCGCCCCCGACGGTGTTGCGCTCGCTGGGCTGCACGTAGACCAGGCCCTCGCCCTCGAAGCGGATCTGGAACGCCTCGCCGGAGCCCTCACCGATGAGTGTGCGGAAGTTCACACCGGACTGGAAGGACTGCTGGAGGTTTCCCGTGTGCGCGATGTACGCGCCAGGGTCGACGGACAGCGGGTACTGGGCGCTCACGCGCAGCACCACGGCCGGCCCGTCGGACATGATCGCGGCCTGGCCCGAGCCCTCGACGGTCGTGGTGAACAGGCCGTTGCCCGTCGTCGCGCCGCGCAGGCCGGTGAAGGTGGTGCCGGTACGCAGACCGGCGTCGGTGCACAGCAGGTTGCTGGACTCGACGTAGAGCTTGTCGCCGCGCAGGTCGACCAGGTTGATCTCACTCGCGCGGTCGGCGAAGAAGCAGGTGCCGTGCCCCTGCACTTCCATCACTGTCATCTGTTCGCCGGTCAGCCGGCGGGTCACCATGCCGCGGAGGCCTTCGCCGCCGCCGGTCATCTTCTTGAAGGCCATCTGCCCGTCGTACGCGACCATGGAGCCGTTCTTCGCTTTCACGGCATCCCCGGTCAGGTCGACGGCCAGCACCTTGCTGCCTTGGAGTCGGAACTGAGCCACGGGAAGACGTTATCGGCAGCGGGCGACCCCGAACAGGGCCCTGTGGACGATATATGCCACACCCGGCGGATATGGGCAGGACCGATCGCCGGTCCCGGCCCGCCCGCGGAGGCCGCGGCGGGGGAGGGCCCGGGTCAAGATCCCGCAAAGGGGCTGAGACACTGGGAAGGACCCTGGCCTCCACCCCGAAGGTTCCACGTGGACATCAAGACCGCCTCCGCCCTGCACCGACTGCGACTCGTCTCCGTTCCGGAGGCGCTGTCGTTCCCGGCCCTGCTGATCTTCGGCTCGCTGCTGAGCCGGATCTCGGACATCGACTACCTGTTGATGCCGCTGGGTGTTCTGCACGCGATCCTGTTCATGGTCTACGGGGTGCTGCTGCTGGACGTGTGGAACAAGGCCAAGTGGCCGTTCAAGAAGGTCGTCTTCTTCTTCGTCCTCTCCGTGGTGCCCCTGGGCGGCCTGTACGGCGACAAGCTGCTCAAGCGGGAAGAGGCGGACAGCGTGGTGGCGGCCCGCGTCGCGCGCGAGGCGGCCCAGGCGTGATCGTCGCGTTCTCGGTGACCCCGCTGGGGGTCGGTGAAGAGGTCGGCGAGTACGTCGCCGACGCGGTCCGGGTGGTCCGCGAGTCCGGGCTGCCGAACCGCACCGACGCGATGTTCACCACGGTGGAAGGCGACTGGGACCAGGTCATGGACGTGGTCCGGCGTGCGGTGGCCGCCGTCGAGGAGCGGGCGCCGCGGGTCTCCTTCATCCTGAAGGCCGACATCCGCCCCGGGGTCCACGACGGGATCACCTCCAAGGTCGAGACGGTGGAGCGGTACCTGGCCGAGGGCTGAGCCACCCTCACCGCCCCACTCATTTTCGGCCCGTGGACGCCCGCGCCACGCACGAGCGGGAACGGGCTGCCGGATACGTCGCCCTGCTCGGGCAGTTGCCGGCCGCCGGGCAGACCTGCCCGTCCTTGCCGCCGTCACCTCGACGGGCTCGGTCTGTGGATCGAGGAGCCGGAGAAGGTACTCACCCGGCTGCCGGCGGCGGCCCCGCTGGACGGATACACCGGCCGGGCCGGGCTCAGGGGGCGGGGTCGCCCGTGGTGAGCGCGATCGCCAGCGGCGTGCGCTCGTAGCGGACCTGGTGGCCGTGGCGGGCGGAGATGAGCAGCCCCGCCGCCTGCAGGACCCCCAGATGGGCCGAGACCGTGGACGGGGCCAGACCGAGCCGGTGGGCCAGCGCCGTGGTGGAGGCCGGTTCCTCCAGCGCGCACAGCACCTCGGCCCGGGCCCGGCCCAGCAGCCGGGCGAGCGCGCCCGGGGTGCTCTCCCGGGCCGGGGTCCACAGGGCACCGATGCCACGGGCCGGGTAGACGATGGTGGGCTGCCAGGGCGGGTCGAAGCCGCCCGCGATCCCCGGCCAGATGAAGGCGCTCGGCATCAGGAGCAGCCCCTGGCCGCCCAGGACGCGCTCGTGGTGACTGGGCCGCTCGATGGTCAGGGTGAGGGAGGCCGGGTCCCAGGCGAGGCCCGGGTGCAGACCGTCGAAGAGCGACTGGAGCCCGCCGGCGGCGAGGCGCCGCGAGTGGAACAGGATGTCCGCCTCCAGCAGGGCCCGCAGCCGTGGCCAGTGCGGTTCGATCAGCAGGCTCCAGGTCCGCTCCATCAGGTCGGCCAGGTCGCGCACGGCCCGCGCGGGATCGGCGAGCAGGGCCCGGCCCAGATCGCTGTCGAGGGCGCCGGGCGTGCAGGCCAGCGACTTGCGCATGTCCTCGCGCGCCGTGGCCGGGTCCGCCCCGCGGATCAGCGCGAGCTCCTCCTCGAAGGAGACCCCGGGGCCGCTGGGCGGCGGGCCGATGAAGTCCGTACTGTGCCCGCGGTGCGGCATCAGCAGCCACAACGGCCGCAGGTCCAGCCCGTCGGCCGCGGCCCGGATCTGCCGCAGCCAGGGCAGGTGGTAGCCCTGCCGCTCCGTGAGCTTCAGTACGCGGACCGCCTCCTGCGTCTCCCACGCGGGCGACAGCGCGAACCGGCACCGCAGCAGGTCCTCGTGCCCGAAGTAGTGGTGCAATCCCACCTCGGCTCCCTCCTCTCTTCGCGTACCCGAGCAGATGCCTCCGAGGAGGACTCTGCCCCGACATTCGGCCTCGGACGAATCTCTGGAGCGCCGGAGGGGGCCCCGGGACGCTGTTTCCATGCCAGCCGACACCCAGGCGCCCGGGCGGTCCGCACCGCCACCGGGCTACCGCTCCGTGTTCCGGGTCCGTGAGTTCCGGACCGTCTTCGCCGCACACCTGCTGTCCGTGCTCGGCGTGGTCGTCGCCGAGATCTCGCTGTCCGTCCTCGTCTACCGCACCACCGGCTCACCCCTGATGAGCGCGCTCACCTTCGCCCTCGGCTTCCTCCCGTACGTCCTCGGCGGCACCCTGCTCGCCGGGATCGCCGACCGACACCCCGCCCGCCGGGTGCTCGTCTCCTGCGACCTCGTCTGCGCGCTCTGCGCGGCCGCCATGGTGGCGCCGGGCACGCCCGTCGCCGTGCTCCTCGTACTGCGCTGCGCCATGGCCTTCGTGGCGCCGCTGTTCCAGGGCACGCGCAACGCCTCCCTCTCCGACATCCTCGGCACCGGCGACGCCTTCGTCCTGGGCCGCTCGCTGCTGCGTATGGTGGCCCAGAGCGCCCAGCTCATCGGTTTCGGCCTCGGTGGGCTGCTGCTCACCGTGCTCGCGCCGCGCGCGGCCATCGCCCTCACCGCCGCCGGCTTCCTCGGCTCCGCGGTGCTGCTGCGGCTGGGCACGCGCGGCCGCCCCGCCCGCAGCTGCGCCCGTACCTCCCCGCTCGCCGGACTGCGCGCCGTCCTCGGCCGGCGCCGACTGCGGGCGCTGATGCTGCTGTTCTGGCTGCCGCCCGTCTTCCTCGTCGTGCCCGAGGCGCTGCTCGCCCCGTACGCGGACGGCATCGGCGCCGGCACCGCAGCCCTCGGCCTGATGATGTGCGCCATGCCCGTCGGCACCATCGCCGGGGAGCTCTGGGCCGGCTCGGCCCTCACCGCCCGGACGCGTTCGCGGATCGTGATCCCGCTCGCTTCCGCCGGGCTGCTGCCGCTCCTGCTCTTCGCGGTCCGGCCGGGCCCGCCCGTGGTCCTCGCCGCCCTGCTGCTCGCCGGGCTGGCGCACGCCTACACCCTCGGACTGGACCAGTGGTACGTCGACGCCGTTCCCGACGAGCTGCGCGGCCGGGCGATGACCCTGCTCAGCACGGGGTTGATGACCCTCCAGGGGGTCGGCATGGCCCTGGCCGGCCTGGCCGCCGAATTCCGCCCGGTGCACGAGGTCGTCACCGGCGCGGGGGTCCTCGGTACGGGGGTCGTCCTGCTGCTCCTGGCCGAACTCCGGTCCGCCGCCCGGCAGGAGGAACGACTGAGGGATGAGACGGCCCTCGCCGTGAAGTGACCTCCCGGTAGGGTCGGATGCGTGCCCAAGCCGCTCAGCCTTCCCTTCGACCCCATCGCCCGCGCCGACGAGCTCTGGCAGCAGCGCTGGGGACCCGTGCCCTCGATGGCCGCGATCACCTCGATCATGCGCGCGCACCAGATCCTGCTCGGCGAGGTCGACGCGGTCGTCAAGCCGTACGGGCTGACGTTCGCCCGGTACGAGGCGCTGGTGCTGCTCACCTTCTCCAAGGCCGGCGAACTGCCGATGTCCAAGATCGGCGAGCGGCTGATGGTCCACCCGACGTCGGTGACCAACACCGTGGACCGGCTGGTGAGGTCCGGGCTGGTCGCCAAGCGGCCCAACCCGAACGACGGCCGCGGCACCCTCGCCTCCATCACCGAGAAGGGCCGCGAGGTCGTCGAGGCCGCCACGAAGGACCTGATGGCCGTCGACTTCGGCCTCGGCGTGTACGACGCCGAGGAGTGCGGGGAGATCTTCGCGCTGCTGCGTCCGCTGCGCGTGGCCGCGGCGGACTTCGAGGAGTAGCCGGAGGCCGGGGCCCGTGGCCCGGGCCCGTGGCCGGGGCCGTGGCGTGCGCCCGGGGCCGCGTCAAGATCGACCAAAACGGACGGCTAGGCTCGTCGGCATGAAACGAAGCGTGCTGACCCGCTACCGCGCCATGGCCTACGTGACCGCGGTCATGCTCCTGATCCTCTGCGCCTGCATGGTGGCGAAGTACGGCTTCGACACCGGCGCCGACCTGACCTTCGTGGTCTCGCAGGCCCACGGCGTGCTCTTCATGATCTACCTGGTCTTCGCCTTCGACCTGAGCTCCAAGGCCCGGTGGCCCTTCGGCAAGATGCTCTGGGTCATGCTCAGCGGAACGATTCCGCTGGCCGCCTTCTTCGTCGAGCGCAAGGTCCGCGCCGAGGTCGAGCCGCTGGTCAGCGACTCGCTCGCGACCGCGAAGGCCTGATCGCCTCCGCGAACGAGGCGAGCGTCACCCGCCCCCGGGGCGAGTCCCCGGGGGTTTGCCATCGACATTTACTAGGACGTCCTAGTAAATTCATGGGTATGGACGCTGACGCCATCGAGGAAGGCCGCCGTCGCTGGCAGGCCCGCTATGACAAGGCCCGCAAGCGCGAGGCCGACTTCACCACGCTCTCCGGCGACGAGGTCGAACCGGTCTACGGCCCCCGGCCCGGCGACGCGTACGAGGGCTTCGAGCGCATCGGGTGGCCGGGCGAGTACCCGTACACCCGCGGGCTCCACGCCACCGGGTACCGCGGGCGGACCTGGACCATCCGGCAGTTCGCCGGGTTCGGGAACGCCGAGCAGACCAACGAGCGCTACAAGATGATCCTGGCCGCCGGCGGCGGCGGGCTCTCCGTCGCCTTCGACATGCCGACCCTCATGGGGCGCGACTCCGACGACCCCCGTTCCCTCGGCGAGGTGGGCCACTGCGGGGTCGCCATCGACTCCGCCGCCGACATGGAGGTCCTGTTCAAGGACATCCCGCTCGGTGACGTCACGACCTCGATGACGATCTCGGGTCCCGCCGTCCCCGCCTTCTGCATGTACCTGGTCGCCGCCGAGCGGCAGGGCGTGGACCCCGCCGTCCTCAACGGCACGCTCCAGACCGACATCTTCAAGGAGTACATCGCCCAGAAGGAGTGGCTCTTCGAACCCGAGCCGCACCTGCGCCTCATCGGCGACCTCATGGAGTACTGCACGAAGGGCATCCCGGCCTACAAGCCGCTGTCCGTCTCCGGCTACCACATCCGTGAGGCCGGGGCCACGGCCGCGCAGGAGCTCGCCTACACCCTCGCCGACGGCTTCGGCTACGTGGAGCTGGGCCTCTCGCGCGGGATGGACGTCGACGCCTTCGCGCCCGGTCTGTCCTTCTTCTTCGACGCGCACCTCGACTTCTTCGAGGAGATCGCCAAGTTCCGCGCCGCGCGCCGGATCTGGGCCCGCTGGATGAAGGAGGTCTACGGGGCGAAGAGCGAGAAGTCCATGTGGCTGCGCTTCCACACCCAGACCGCCGGTGTCTCCCTGACCGCGCAGCAGCCGTACAACAACGTCGTACGCACCGCCGTGGAGGCCCTCGCGGCCGTGCTCGGCGGCACCAACTCCCTGCACACCAACGCCCTCGACGAGACCCTCGCCCTGCCGAGCGAGCAGGCGGCCGAGATCGCGCTGCGCACGCAGCAGGTGCTGATGGAGGAGACCGGCGTCGCCAACGTGGCGGACCCGCTGGGCGGTTCCTGGTTCGTGGAGCAGCTCACCGACCGGATCGAGGCCGAGGCCGAGAAGATCTTCGAGCAGATCAAGGAGCGCGGCCTGCGCGCCCACCCGGACGGGCAGCACCCGATCGGGCCGATCACCTCGGGCATCCTGCGCGGCATCGAGGACGGCTGGTTCACCGGGGAGATCGCCGAGTCGGCCTTCCAGTACCAGCGGTCGCTGGAGAAGGGTGACAAGCGCGTCGTCGGCGTCAACGTGCACCACGGGTCGGTCACCGGGGACCTGGAGATCCTCCGGGTCAGCCACGAGGTGGAGACCGTTCAGGTACGGGAGCTGGCGGACCGCAAGGCCCGTCGCGACGACGCGAAGGTCGACGCGGCGCTGAAGGCGATGCTGGACGCCGCCCGGGACGGGTCGAACATGATCCCGGCCATGCTGGACGCGGTGCGGGCCGAGGCCACGATGGGCGAGATCTGCAACGTCCTGCGCGACGAGTGGGGCACCTACACCGAGCCGCCGGGCTTCTAGGCCCCGGGCTCCGGGCTTCTAGGCCCCGGGCTCCGAGCTCCAGCCCCCGGGCGGGAGTCGCCCACAGGTCCACACGCCCGGAACGGCCGGTCGTGCCCCCCCGTACGGTGG
>NZ_JBSGZP010000247.1:0-9702 GCF_053611065.1 Streptomyces sp. NPDC054840 | reverse complement strand
CCGATCAGCAGGTCGTCGGCGGCGCTGACGCCGCCGCCGATGACGAAGCAGGCCGGGTCGAGGGCGGCGGCGAGGTTGGCGATGCCGACGCCCAGCCACTGTCCGATGTCCTGGAGCAGCTCGACGCACATGGCGTCGCCCTCACGAGCCAGCTCGGTGATCAGGGGTCCGGTGATCTCCTGGACGTTGCCGCCGACCTTGGCGATGATGTTGTGCGCGACCGGCGAGTCGGCGGCGGCCAGCTCGCGTGCCTCGCGGACCAGGGCGTTCCCGGAGCTGTACTGCTCCCAGCAGCCGCGGTTGCCGCAGGGGCAGCGGTGGCCTCCGGGGACGACCTGCATATGGCCGAATTCGCCCGCGACCCCGTACCGGCCGCGCTTGACCTGGCCGCCTTCGAGGATGGCTCCGCCGATGCCGGTGCCGAGCGTGATCATGACGAGGTGGTCCTCGCCGCGACCGGCGCCGAAGCGCCATTCCGCCCAGGCGGCGGTGTTGGCATCGTTGTCGACCATGACCGGGACCGCGAGCCGGGACTGGAGCGCGTCGCGCAGGGGCTCGTCGCGCCAGGCCAGGTGGGGTGCGAACAGCACGCGGGAGCGGTCGGCGTCGACCCAGCCGGCCGCCCCGATGCCGACGGCGTGCACGTCGTGCCGGTCGGAGAGGTCCAGCACCAGCTCGACGATGGTGTCCTCGACGACCTTGGGGCTCTTGGACTTGTCCGGGGTCTCCGCGCGGATCTTCTCCAGGATGATCCCGTCGGCGTCGACGACGCCGGCCATCACCTTTGTGCCGCCGATGTCGATGCCGACCGTGGGGACGCGCGGGGCCGTCAGGTGCGACCGGCGCTCCCGGGTCCCGATGGTCCGAAGGACGGTGCCTCGCGCCGACCCCCGGTGGGTGAGCGTGAAGTCCCGGTACGTGCTCATCGAGTCGTGTCGTCCCTCTCGGGTGCGGTGGTTCGGGGGGTCCGGTCGGCGTCGTCGGCCGGGCCGCTCCGACCGGCTGTGCCGTCCGTCGCGGCCGTGGCGTGGGGGGCGCCTGCCCCTGATTCTGCCACCCGCTCCAGCTCGTGGCTCAGTTCGTCCAGTTCGGAGCCGCCCGCCATCTGCCGGGTGAGCTCGTCGAGCGTGATCGAGTCGCGGGTGTGGCTGCCCGCCATGGCACCGCGCTTGAGGAGGACGAAACGGTCCCCCACCAGGTAGGCGTGGTGCGGGTTGTGGGTGATCAGGACCACGCCGAGGCCCGCGTCCCGGGCGGCTGCGACGTACTTGAGGACCACTCCGGACTGCTTGACGCCGAGGGCCGCGGTGGGCTCGTCGAGGACGAGGACCTTCGCCCCGAAGTACACGGCGCGGGCGATGGCCACGCACTGGCGTTCACCGCCGGACAGGGTGCCGATGGGCTGGTCCACGTCGCGCAGGTCGATGCCCATGCGCCGCAGTTCGGTGCGGGTGGTCTCGCGCATGAGGTCCACGTCGAGGCGGCGGAGAGGACCGCGGCCCTTGGTGGGCTCGGAGCCGAGGAAGAAGTTCCGCCAGACGGGCATGAGCGGGACGACGGCGAGGTCCTGGTAGACGGTGGCGATGCCGAGGTCGAGGGCCGCGCGGGGGTTGGCGAGGGCGGTCTGTTCGCCCTCGATCTCGAAGGTGCCGGCGTCGTGGCGGTGCAGCCCCGCGATGATCTTGATGAGGGTGGACTTGCCGGCGCCGTTGTCGCCGAGGACACAGGTGATCTCGCCCGCCGAGACCTCCAGGGAGACCCCCTGGAGGGCGCGGATGTTCCCGTAGAACTTGCTGACGTCGGTCAGCTTCACCAGGGCGGGGCCCGCGCCGGGCGCGGTCGTGGTCGTGTTCTTGTCGGTCGCGGTCACTTGCTTGCCTCCGCCCGCTTGCGGACCCATGCGTTGAGCAGCGTGGCCAGCAGGAGCATCGCGCCGAGGAAGAACTTGAACCAGTCCGGGTTCCACTGGGCGTACACGATGCCGTTGCTGGTCATGCCGAAGATGAAGGCGCCGACCGCCGAGCCGATGGCGGAGCCGTAGCCGCCGGTCATCAGACAGCCGCCGATGACGGCCGCGATGATGTAGAGGAACTCGTTGCCCACGCCCTCGCCCGACTGGACCACGTCGAAGGAGAAGAGGATGTGCTGTCCGGAGATCCAGGCGCACAGGGCGACGCCCATGTAGAGCCCGATACGGGTCTTAACTACGGGCACGCCGGTGGCGCGGGCCGCGTCGGCCCCGCCGCCCACGGCGAAGATCCAGTTCCCGGCGCGGGTGCGCAGCAGGATCCAGGTGGCGACCGCGACGATGGTGAACCACCACAGGATGGTGACCTTGAGGGTGACGGAGCCGATGTTCCACTGCGAGGCGAAGAGGGCGCGGGCGGAGGAGAAGCCCTCCATGTCGGCGATGGTCTTGGTGGAGACGGTGCCGGTGATCAGCTTGGTGAAGCCGAGGTTCAGACCGGTCAGCATCAGGAAGGTGCCGAGCGTGATGATGAAGCTGGGCAGCTTGGTACGGGTCAGCATGAAGCCGTTGAAGAAGCCGATGGCCAGTGTGACCAGCAGGGACACGCCGACGCCGACCCAGACGTTCGCGGTCATCTGGTAGCTGAACATCGAGCTCACCAGCGCCGAGGTCGTGACCATGACACCCGCGGAGAGGTCGAACTCGCCGCCGATCATCAGCAGGGCCACCGGGGCGGCCATGATGCCGATGGTGGAGGCCGAGTACAGGACCGTGCTGAGGCTGGAGGCCTGCAGGAAGCTGGGCGCGACGAGGGAGAAGAAGAGGAAGACGGCGACGGCGCCGACCACCGAGCCCAGCTCCGGGCGGGTGAGCAGCTTGCGCAGGGTGGAGGCGGGGGCGAGCCGTTCGTCGCGCCCGCCGACGGGGGTGGTGGCCGTGCTCATCGGCTGCCCCGCTTGATGTACTCCTCCAGCTCGGCCGCCTCGCCGGCTGTGACGATCTGCGGTCCGGTGAGCACCGGACGGCCGCCGCCGAGCACGTTCGCGTTGTAGCGGTAGAGCCAGAGCAGGTCGATGGCCTCGTAGCCCTGCAGGTAGGGCTGCTGGTCGACGGCGAAGCCGAGGGCGCCGGACTTCAGGTCGCGGGCCACCGAGGCGTTGAGGTCGAAGGTGTCCACCTCGGCCTTGCTGCCGGCCGCGTCCTTCGCCTTGACGGCGGTGGGCGCGAAGGGCGCGCCGAGGGTGACGATCGCGTCGATGGCGGGGTCGGCCTGCAGCTGGGCCTGGAGGGCCGCCTGGACGGAGGGCATGTTGGTGCCCTCGACGTACAGGTTCTCCATGGTGCCGGAGAAGGTCTTCTTCGCCCCGGCGCAGCGCTGCTCGTGGCCCACGTTGCCTTGCTCGTGCAGAACGCAGACGGCCTTCTTGCGGCCGCGCTTGTTCAACTCGGTGCCGACCGCCTCGCCCGCGATCTCCTCGTCCTGGCCGATGTGGGTCAGCGCCCCGTACGCGGCGGACTGGGCGGAGCCGGAATTGACCGTGATCACCGGGATGCCGGCCTTGACGGCCTTGGCGAGGACGTCCTTGAGTGCCTCGGGCTTGGCCAGACTGACGACGATCCCGTCGACTTTCTGGTCGATCGCGTTCTGCACGAACTGTGCCTGCTGCTGGGCCTGGTCGTCATGGGCGTAGACGAAGTTGATGTTGTCCTTCGCCGCGGCCTCCTTGGCCCCCTTCTGCACGATGTCCCAGAAGGTGTCGCCGTCGCCCGCGTGGGTGACCATCGCGAAGGTCCAGCGCGGCGTGGAGACGGCGGGCCGGCCCGCCTCGGCGGCCCTGGCGCGCTCCTCGGCGCGCTTGCCGCCCGTACTGCTGCAGCCCGCGAGCGAGGCCCCCAGTACCGCCGCGAGCACGGCGCCCACGACGCGTACCCCTGTCCGAACCCTAGCCACGTCGCCGCGCCCTTCCCTCGTCACCAATGCGGTCCGTCGTCGAGCCGGTCACCAATCCGGTCATTCCGGCTCCATTCCGGTCCAGCCGCTCAGTATCCGCCACAGTCGACCATGAAGGGTCATCGGGGCATGCCCGGCCAGGTTGACATGCGCGGGCGGATTGACAGGTTCCGCCGACAGGGTCAGGTTGAGTGCATGCGCATCGGGCTGATCGGAACGGGCCGGATCGGGTCCTTCCACGCGGCGGCACTGGCCCGCCACCCTGAGGCGGGCTCGCTCCTCCTCGCGGACGCCGATCCCGCGCGGGCGGCGCGCCTCGCCGACCGCCTCGGGGCCACCGCCGCGCCCTCCGTGGAGCAGGTCTTCACCTGGGGCGTGGACGCGGTGGTGATCGCGTCCGCGACCGAGGCGCACGCGGACCTCGTCGTACGCGCGGTCCGCGGCGGGCTGCCGGTGTTCTGCGAGAAGCCGCTGGCTCCTGACCTGAACCGGACCCTTGCGGCGCTGCGGGAGGTCGCGGCCACGGGCGGACTGCTCCAGGTGGGCTTCATGCGGCGCTTCGACGCGGGCTACGGCACGGCCCGGGAGCTGGTCCGTACGGGCGCACTGGGGCGGCTGCACACCGTCCGGACGATGACGGGCGATCCGGCGCCGCCGACAGCGGCCTACCTGGCGACCTCCGGCGGGCTGTACCGGGACTGCCTGGTGCACGACTTCGACATGGTCCGCTGGGTGACCGGGCACGAGGTGGTCGAGGTGTACGCGGCCGGGTCGGACGCGGGTCCGGCCCTGTTCCGCGAGACGGGCGACATCGACACGGCGGCCGCGGTGCTGACCCTGGACGACGGCACCCTGGTCACAGCCGGCGGCACGCGGTGCAACGGAGCCGGGTACGACGTGCGGATGGAGCTGGCCGGGGAGCTCGACCAGGTCTCCGTCGGGCTGGACGACCGGACGCCGATCGCCTCCACCGAACCGCACGGCGCGCCCCCGGCGAGCAAGCCGTGGACGGGCTTCCTGGAACGGTTCGCCCCGGCCTACGAGGCCGAGCTGGCGGCCTTCGTCCAGCTGGTACGGGGCGAGGGGGCCAACCCGTGCGACGGACGGGAGGCGCTGGCGGCGTTCCGCATCGCGGAGGCCTGCGAACTCTCGCGCCGGGAGCGGCGCCGGGTGCGGCTGGAGGAACTCCCGGACCTGCCGGCTCTGTAAGGGGGGCACGGGGCCACAGTACGGCGGGTGATCAGCGTCGGCTGCGGCGCTTTCCGGACACGCTCAGGGGGCGGCGGGGGCGGGGGGCACGGGAGCCGGGGTCACGGCGCGGCGGCCCCAGGCGGTGCCCACCAGGACCAGGAGGACTCCGGCGTGGCCGAGGGCGCCCAGCTCCTCCCCTCCGACGGCGATACCGGCGACGGCGGCCCACAACGGCTCGGTGCCCAGCAGCAGGCTGACGCGGGAGGGCGAGGTGCGGCGTACCGCCCACACCTGCACGAAGAACGCGAAGAGGGTGCAGAAGACGGAGAGGAAAGCGAGCCCGGCCCACTGGGCCGGGCCGAAGTCCGCGGCGGCGGCCCAAGGGCTGTCACCGGTCCCGGGCACGGCGGCCAGCAGGGCGAAGACGAGGACCGCCGCGCCGAGCTGCACGGTGGTCAGGGACAGCGAGTCGGCGTCCTGGACGGCCTCGATACGGGCCATGAGCAGGACGTGCAGGGTCCGGGCGAGGGCGGCGCCGAGGATGAGCAGGTCGCCGAGACCGGGCGCCGTGAAGCCGGCACCCTGGGTGAGGAGCACGACTCCGGCGACGGAGACGGCGGCGGCGCCGAGGAATCCGGCGGACGGCGCCTGCTTCCTGACGGCCGCCTCGGCGAGCGGGGTGAAGATCATGGTCAGGCTGATGATCAGCCCGGCATTGGTGGCGGAGGTGTGGACGACGCCGTAGGTCTCCAGGAGGAAGATCCCGCCGAGTACGAGGCCCAGCAGCCCGGCGCCCCGCAACTGGGCGGGGCTCAGGGCGCGCAGCCGCGCCCACCCGGCTACGACGAGCACGGGCAGCACGAGCGCGAACCGCAGCACGAGCACGGCGATGACGGTGTGCGTGGTGGTGATGCCCTTGGCCGCGAGATAGCTGCCGCCCCAGACGACGGCGACGGCCAGCACGGGCAGATCGGCGGACCAGGCCCGGCGCGGTGCGGCTTCGAGGGCTGGCGAGATCACGGTCATGGGGGCGTCTCCGACGGCACGGGGAGGTGGAGACTTCGGCGGCTCGCACGGATGCGCGCTCACGCTACCCGAGCCGATCATGCGGGGCGACCCCTTTCCCGGCCGCCCCCGCGGGACCCGTAGCATCGGCGGCATGGCTGATCTCTACGCCCTGGACCTGGCGTTCGACCTGCTCGACACCACGCCCGACGACGTGCTCGCGGAGGTGCGGCGCCAGCTGACGTCGCCGGACGGCCTCCTGTCGGCCCGCGGCCCGGCCTGGCGCGTCGGCGGCATGCTCGTCGGCGAGTTCGCCCCGACCGACCGCGGCAGCTGGGCCCTGACCACCCGCCAGGAGGTCCACGAGGAACAGCTCCCGGAGGTGGAGGACCTCCTCCTGCTCCTGGCCCCCCACGTCCGCCCCCCGGGCCCGGTCGGCCGCCTGCGCCACTACGAGAACGAGTCCCCGGACCTCCTGGTCCTGCGCGAGGGCCGCGTGGTCCAACTGGCCCTGGACCGGCGGTAGGCCGCCTGCCCCGCAGTAGCCGCTGGCACGGCGACCCGCGCGCGTGCCGAACCGAGCGGGGCCGCGCCGGTACGGCGGGGCATCCAGCACAACGGCATCGGCAGTGGGCGGTCGGCGGCCCGGCGACGAGGCGGGGTGCGGCGCCGGGCCCCGACACCGGGCCGGATCCCAGGCCCCTACGACTGGCCAGGCGGGTCAGCCGACGGTGCCGAAGGTGGCCCGCCCGGTGGGCCGGTAGGTCTGGAGCGCCGTCCCCGCCGGCGTCGTACGGGAGCTCGTCAACTCGTACGCGGTCGGCAGCCCGCCGGTGGGGAACAGCCGCTGCCCGGCGCCGAGGACCACGGGGAAGACCAGCAGGTTCAGCTCGTCCACGAGGTCCCGCGCCAGTAGCCACTGCGCGAGCTGCCCGCTGCCGTGCACCTGGAGCTCCCCGTCCAGCTCGTCCTTGGCCCGCACGATCTCGCTCTGCAGGTGCTCCCCGTCGAGCACGGTGGCCGGCCCCCAGGCCGGCTCCTCGAGGGTGGTGGAGGCCACGAACTTGTGCAGCCGGTTCAGCTTCCCCGCGACGGGGTCGGCGGGGTCGTCGTGCTCCGGCCAGTACGCGGCGAAGATCTCGTACGTCCGCCGCCCGAGCAGAAACGCCTCGGCCCGCCCGAACACCTCGGTGATGAACTCCCCCATCCCCTCGTCGGCGAACGGCGCGACCCACCCCCCGTACTCGAACCCCCCGCTCCGATCCTCCTCGGGCCCCCCGGGCGCCTGCATCACGCCGTCCAGCGTCACAAAGGTGGTCAGCGTCAGCTTCCCCATGTCTCCGCGCTCCTCACTAGGTCCGTCCCCGCACGAATGCAGCCTCCCGGACCCGGCGAAACTCACCGCGACGACACGCGAGCGCCCACCGCATCGCCTTCGATCGCTACCGCTGAGGTTTAAAGAGTCCGGTGCCAGCGGACGTTGAGGTGCTACATCCTCGTCATGAGACAGAGGGGTAGCAGCGGTCTGCCCGCTGCGGGGCGACCGAGATTGGTCTGGTTTTCGCATGACACCCCCTCGCGGTCGCACAGAAAGTCCGTTGCCCCGTAGGCAAGCATGGAGCCGGGGTGAGGAGTGTGGCAGCCAGCCCCGTCACCCATGTCAAGGCAGTCGGCGGAGATGTTGTAGCTGTAGCGACCCTGATTCGGCCGTGTACCCGTTCATCTGGAGCGGGTCGTTGATGTCGATGATCGGGTCGATCGTGATGAAGCGGCCCGTCGTCGGGTCGTATTCGCGGGCGCCGACGTGGGTGAGGCCAGTGGTGTTGTCGTCGTTGCCGACGCCGAGGAAGGTCCGGTCACCCGGCCAGCTGGCGGGCTGGCTTCCCCGGGGGTTGCCGTACGGGTCCGACTTGCGGCGGGTGACCGGCTGGCCGGCCTTCTGCTCGACGCTGACGGTCGCGGTGTTGTGGTGGTCGGTCAGCAGCTGCGACAGAGTGTGGCCGGTGGTCTTGCCGTTGGTCCGGCGGACCGTGGGGGCGCCGGGGCTGCTGTAGTAGCGGACGGCGTCGATGGCCTGTCCGGCCTTGTTGACCGTGATCTCGGTTTCGCCGAGGTAGAGGGTGCGGGCGCTGCCCGTTTCCTGGACTACACGGTTCGGCGGCGTCGACCTCACGTCCCTGGAGTCCAAGGCGAACTCCGAGGGCGCCGAGGACTACACCACCACCGGCTGGGGCAGGGCCACCCACCCCAAGGTCCTCGGCACCCCCGACGCCAACGGTGACGGCATCCCCGACATCTGGGCCGTCGGGACCAATGAGAACCAGTGGCTCTTCCAAGGAGGAACCAGCGCCGTCGGCGCCCCCATCGGCCGCGACGAGGACGGCTGGAACACCTTCCTGACCATCGGTTAGGTGGGACGAACGGCCGTAATCGCGAGCGCCCTGCCGGGAGATCACTCCTGGCAGGGCGCTTCCGTGTCTCCCCCTCCCCCACTCGGAACGCCAGGTCGGATTTCTGCCAGCAGTGGTGATCCCGCGGGGATTTGATTGAAGCAACAACCAATCGATGCGGGAGGAACGACATGGACAGCAGCAGCACGGTGGCGCTGGTGACCGGCGGGAGCAGGGGGATCGGGGCGGCCGTCGCGTTGCGGCTTGCCGAGGACGGGAGGGACGTCGCGATCACCTACGTCAGCGGCGCGGAGGCGGCCGCCGAGGTCGTCGGGAAGGTCGAGGCGCTCGGGCGGCGGGCCGTCGCACTGCGGGCCGATGCGGGGGACGCCGCTCAGGTCGCGAACGCCGTCGGGGAGACCGTACGGCGCTTCGGGCGGCTCGACGTGCTGGTCAACAATGCCGGCGTGGGGCTGCTCGGGCCGCTGGAGGCAGTGGCCCCGGCCGACGTGGAGCGCGTACTCGCGGTCAATGTGCGCGGGGTCTTCCACACCACGCAGGCGGCGGCCGCGCACCTGCGCTCCGGCGGGCGGATCATCACCGTCGGCAGCTGCATCACCCAGCGGGTGCCGGGGCCGGGCGGGGCGCTCTACGCCATGAGCAAGTCGGCGCTGATCGGGTTCAACAAGGCGCTGGCGAGGGAGTTGGGCGGGCGCGGGATCACCGCGAACCTCGTGCACCCGGGGCCGGTGGACACGGACATGAACCCGGCGGACGGACCCTACGCGGGCCCCCAGGCGGCGATGACCGCGCTCGGGCGGTTCGGTGCGGCGCGGGAGGTGGCGGCCGTGGTGGCGTTCCTGGCGGGGCCGGACGCCTCGTACGTGACGGGGGCGGAGTTCGCGGTGGACGGCGGGCACGCCGCGTAGCCCTCGCCGGGGGTGCGTGGCCCTCGCCGGGCGTGCGAACGGGTCCCGGGGCCGCGCGTTCCGGAGGTCCCGTGCGGGCTGCTTGCACGGGGCTCCGCCCCGGACCCCGCGCCTCAAACGCCGACGAGGCTGAGTATGCGGGCGCGCCCCGAAGGTGTCGGCTTCGGTGCGCGCGTCGCACTGGTTCCGGACTGGGCCGTCTCTTTCGGATCTTGTCGGCCGAGCCCGCGGCGTCCGGTGCCGTGCCCGGCAAGGCGGAGGGGCGCC
>NZ_JBSGZP010000246.1:0-9716 GCF_053611065.1 Streptomyces sp. NPDC054840 | reverse complement strand
CGGGGCGGGTGCGGATGCGGGAGCGGCCGGCGGGGGCGCGGCGCCGGGGGCCGGCTCCAGCCCCTCGAAACCCACCGTCAGGGGCGGCGGCTTCGCAAGACGGCCGGCCGCCCATCGACGGGCCGCGTCGTCGTCGCCCAGCAGTCCGTGGAAGATCACTCCCACCTCACGCAGCGCCGTCTCCCGTAGCCCCTCCCCCGCCCCGGCCGCCAGCTGTGCAGCCTCCCCGGACAGCGCGCCGATCACCCGGTGCTGCTGGTGCGACAGCGCGCGCAGCCGCTCGCCGTCGAGCTCCCGGTGCGCACGGCGTAGCTCCGTGCCGAGGTCCAGCAGCCCCTCGGCCAGGTCGGGACGGGTACGAGCCAGCAGGTTCGCGGCCCATACGGCCAGGTTCGGCCTGCGCAGTCCGCCGATCGCGGCCGCGGCAGCGGTGTCCTTCTCCCGACGGGCCTGCACCACGTAGGCGTCGCGGGCCTTGGTGAAGTCCGCCGGCCGCAGCCCGTACAACTCGAAGATCACCGCATCCACGTCCATACCGGCCACCCTGCCCGCGCGAGTCGCCCGCAGCCCGTTCCGCCACGTCCCCCGCCGCGCATGTTCATCCCGGCTGCTGAACCGCATGCTCGCAGCCGGGCTGTCCGACGTCCCGCCGACCGGTCGGACCGCTGCCGTGCGTGCGGGTGACCGCCGCACCGGATCCGGGTACGGCAAGTGATGCAGAAACGCTGCATGTTGCCCCCGCCCGCCGCCGCGGGGAGGGTGAGCCCTCCGCTCCGGGGCGTGTCCGGCCGCCTTCGGGGTTCGCCCGTGGCCACTCTGGACCACCGGGCCCCTGGGCCGTCCACCCCCACTTGCCTCAGGAGCATCATGCGTACCTCGCCCAGACCGGCCCGGTGGCTGGTGCCCGTCCTCCTCCTCGTGGTCTGGCTGGGCGTCGGAGGAAGCCTCGGCGCTTACGCGGGAAAGCTCGGCGAGGTCTCCACCAACGACCAGGCGGCCTTCCTCCCCCGCAGCGCCGAATCCACCAGGGTCGCCCAGGCCCAGGGTGCTTTCCGGCAGGAGGAGTCGCTGCCGGCCGTGGTGGTCTGGACGGCGGACGGTGCCACGGGTGTGACCCCGTCCGATACCGCCTCCGCGCGGGCCGCACTGGCCTCGCTGGAGGGCCGGCCCTGGATCGCCGGGACGGCCTCCCCCGTCGTCGCGTCGCGCGACGGCAGGGCGATGCAGGCGGTCGTCCCCATGGACCCCACGCTGGGCGACGAGCTGCCTGCGGCGGTCGCCGAGATCCGGGAGGCCGGCTCCCGTGTCGCGGCCACCAGGTTCCACGTGACGGGACCCGCTGCCACCCGGGCCGATCTGTCGGAGGCCTTCGCCGGAATCGACGGACTGCTGCTGGGCGTGGCGCTGGCGGCCGTCCTCGTCATCCTGCTGCTCGTCTACCGCAGCGCCCTCCTGCCGCTGTTGATCATCGTCGGGGCGGTGTTCTCCCTCTCCCTGGCCTGCGCGATCGTCTACGCCCTGGCGAGCGCGGGGCTCGTCCGGGTCGACGGCCAGGTCCAGGGGATCCTCTCGATCCTCGTCATCGGCGCGGCCACCGACTACGCCCTGCTGCTGACCGCCCGCTTCCGTGAGGAACTGGGACACACCGAGGACCGGTATGCCGCCATGCGTGCGGCTCTACGGCAGTCCTGGGGGCCGATCGTGGCCAGCGCCGGCACCGTGGCCCTGGGCCTGCTCGCCCTGTTCCTCAGCGACCTGACCAACAACCGGGCGCTGGGGCCCGTCGGGGCGATCGGGATCGTCTGCGCGGTGGCGAGCGCGCTCACCTTCCTGCCGGCGGCGCTCGTGCTGCTGGGACGCAAGGCCTACTGGCCGGCGCACGTGACCGCCGGGAGCGGCTCGGCCGGGATCTGGAGCCGGATCGCCGCCCTGGTGAGCGGTGCTCCCCGGCGGGTGTGGGCCGTGGCCCTGGCGGGCCTGCTCGCGTGCGCCGCCTTCGCCCCCACGCTGCACTCGGGCGGAGTTCCGCTGGACGAGATCTTCGTGAACGAGGCACCTTCGGTGACGGCGCAGAGGGTACTCGGCCGGCATTTCCCGGGAGGGGCCGGCAATCCGGCCGTCGTGATCGCCGCCGCCGACCGGCAGGCGCGGGTACGCGAGGAGGCCGAAGGCACGCAGGGCGTGGACTCGGCCGCCGTGCGGGGCGAGAAGGCCGGCCGGGTACGGATCGACGTGGTCCTGAAGGACCCCGCGGACAGCGCGGCGGCGAAGGAGACGGTCGTCAGGCTCCGCGAGGCGGTCCACCGGGTGCCGGGGGCGCAGGCCCTCGTGGGCGGCTACACCGCGCAGGCCTACGACACGCAGAAGACGGCCGAGCGCGACCGCGAGGTCATCGTCCCGGTGGTGCTGGCCATCATCCTCGTCATCCTGGTGGCCCTGCTGCGGTCTTTGGTGATGCCGCTGCTGCTGGTGGCGACGGTGGCCCTGAACTTCTTCGCCACCCTGGGCGTGTCCGCCCTGGTCTTCCGCCACGTGTTCGGGTTCAGCGGCACGGATTCGTCGGTCCCCCTGTACGGGTTCGTCTTCCTCGTCGCCCTGGGAGTGGACTACAACATCTTCCTCATGTCACGGGTGCGCGAGGAGTCGCTGCGGCACGGCGTCCGCGAGGGCGTGACCCGGGGACTGACGGCCACCGGCGGGGTGATCACCTCCGCGGGAGTGGTTCTCGCCGCCACGTTCGCCGCGCTGAGCGTCATCCCGCTGGCGTTCCTCGTGCAGATCGCCTTCATCGTGGCCTTCGGCGTCCTCATGGACACCCTGATCGTGCGCTCGCTGCTGGTGCCCGCCCTGGTTCTCGACATCGGCCCCGCGGCCTGGTGGCCGGGCCGGCTGAGCCGCCGCCCGAGCGCCGATCTCTGACGCGGCCGGGGGTTCCGGGCACCACCTGCGGGGGCGCAGCGGCGCACCGTTCACGTCAGCCGGGCCAGTTCACGCGTCCGAGATGGATCAGGCGCAGCTGCGCGCGTGCCGTGGAGGTGGCGGCCGACCAGTCCTCTCCCCGGAGCGAGGCGGCCAGGAACGCCGAGGCCGTCATGAACATGTGATCCACCAGCAGCCGGGACAGCATCGTCACGTCGTCGGCGTCCCAGCCCGCGCTCACGGGATCGGCCGCGAGCGCGACGCCCACCTCGTCGGCGAGCACGTCGAATTGCCCGGCAATGGCCTCGCGCACCTCCGGCACCCCGCCGTGGCGCTCGCGGACCAGGAAACGGACGTGCGCGGGCCGGCTGCGCACGAGTTCGGCGACGAGCCCCACCACGGCGTCGCCGCGCCGCCCGGCGTCGCCGGTCGCGGCGAGGATGTCCCGCACCGTCGCGTGCAGGCTGGCCAGCGCCTCCTCGACCAGCGTGGTCCCCAGCTCGTCCATGCCCCGGAAGTGCCGGTAGAAGGCGGTGGGGGCTACTCCGGCGGCCCGGGTCACCTCTCTGAGGCCGAGGCTGCCGAGGCTGCGGTCCGTCAATTCGGCCAAGGCCGCGTCGAGGAGGGCGCGTCGGGTACGGCGGCGCTGGGTCTCACGGAAGCCGGTGTGCGGACTCATGACCCGAAGTCAATCGCGTCACAGTTGTACGCCGCCAGCATGAGGACAACTGAACCGGGTAGTCAGTGAACAACTGTTACCTGAATGGAAGGACGTCTCATGCTCTTCCTCGTAGGTGCGTTGCTGGTGCTCGGCGTCGTCCTCGGCGCCGTGGCCCACGTCCCCGTGCCCGTCAGCGTGGCCGCCGGTCTCGCCATCGCCCTCTGGCTCGCCCTCTTCGCCACACGGGAGCGCTTCTCGCGCCACCGCCGGGCCGGACACCTCGGCCACGAACGCGGAGGTCTGCGATGAGCCCGCGGACCGGGTCCGACACCCGGGCCCGTACCGGAGCCCGACCTCCGGCCCGTAGCCGTACCCGTGACGCCGACGCGATGGCGGTCACCGGCTTCGTCCTCGGTCTGGTGGGGCTGCTCGTGATGAACCTGATCCTCGGCCCGACCGCCGTCGTCCTGGGCGCCCTCGCCCTGCGGCGGCGCACGACCAGGCCCGGCCGGGCCCGTCTGGGCATCGCCCTGGGCCTGGCCGACCTGGCCGTCCTCGGCTGCCTCGTCACCGCCGACGGGACGTGGTCCTGGGGCCTGACCTGAGAGCCGTCGAACGGTCGGACCCGCGCCGGCGGCGGCCGCGCCGCGTCTGCGAACGCCTCGGAACGCCTGCATGACCATGGTTCAGGCCACTAGAATCCGGCCGTACCAGGCGCGATGCGGGGGGCCGAGTGGACGCGTTGATACCGGGTGACCCCGTGCGGGTGGGGCCCTACCACGTCGTCGCACGACTCGGCAGCGGAGGCATGGGCCGGGTCTACCTGGCCCGCACGCCCGGCGGACGCAGCGTGGCCGTCAAGGTGGTCCATCCGGAACTGGCACGGGATCCGGAGTTCCGACGCCGGTTCGCCCGGGAGGTCGCCGCCGCGCGGGCCGTGGACGGGCGGTACACGGCACAGGTCCTCGCCGCCGGTGTGGACGATCCGACACCGTGGCTGAGTACGGCCTTCGTACCCGGGATGTCGCTCGCCGAGGCGGTGGCCGAACACGGGCCGTTCCCCGAGGCCTCGGCGCTCGCCCTGGCCCGCGGGCTGGCGGCGGCCCTTGCGGCCGTGCATGCCGCCGGGCTGGTGCACCGGGACCTGAAACCGTCCAACGTCCTGCTGGGCCCCGACGGGCCCCGGGTGATCGACTTCGGGATCTCGCGGGCCACCGAGGCGAGCGCGCTGACCCGTACCGGAATGACCGTCGGCTCCCCCGGTTTCATGTCGCCCGAGCAGGCCTCCGGGGGCCTGGTCGGGACCGCCTCGGACGTGTTCTCCTTCGGCGCCGTGCTGGCCTTCACCCTGAGCGGCGAGAGCCCCTTCGGGACCGGCGCCACTCCGGCCCTGCTCTACCGGGTCGTGCACTCCGAGCCGCGGCTGGAAACCCTCTCCGGGCTCGCGCGGGACCTCGTACGGCGCTGCCTCGTCAAGGATCCCGCCGCGCGGCCCACCCTGGACGCCCTCTTCACGGAACTCTCGGCAGAGGCGGACGACGCCCGCCCGGTCGGTTCGGACTGGCTGCCGGCCCCCGTCGCGCACAGCCTGCTCGCGCGCGCCTCCTCGGCGTTGGAGGCGGACTCCGACCCCTCGCTGACGGCCACCGCGCCCCCGAGGTACGCGCCGACGCGGGTGGACCCCGCGGTGGTGGCCGAGCCGCCCGCCGCCCCGCCCGGGTACGGCCCGCGCCCGGCCGGGGCCCGCCCCCGGTTCCGTACGGCACCCTTCGTCGCGGCCGCCGCCGTGGTGGTGGCCGCGGCGATCGGGGCCCTGGCGTACACGGCCGTGCAGAACGGGAAGGACGCAGCCGACCGCTACGTCTCCCAGGACGACAGCGGCGGCACCGCCACGGATCCGGCGCCGGAGAGCTCCGACCCGCTCGACGGGTGGTCCATGTCGGACGAGGCGGAGATCCAACTGCCCACCGGCCACGGCATCGACGCCTCCGACCTCACGGAGGCGCAGTCGGGAACCGGTTTCGATGTCGACCTGCACCCGAACTGGGACCTGGCCGGGAACGACATCCTGCTGCTCAAGTCCGGGGATGCCGAGCTGAACAGCGACTGCCTCGCGGACGGATGGAGCTCCGGCTACGGAACCCTGGTGGAGGACGCGGAGTGGGGCATCGACGACATGATCTGCGTCCGCGTCTCCTCCGACCTGCTGCTCGTCCTGGAGGTCACCGACATCCAGGACGGCCAGGACGATCACCTGGAAGCCGTCGCCAAGGTGTGGAAGCGGGATTGATCCGCCCCGGCCCGCACCATGATCAACACCGGTAGGGTGATACGGAAAGTCCCTTATGGCTTCCGACAGTTCACCCCACACCGAACAATTCACCCCCCACCGAAGCGACGCATACCTGTGAACGACGAGACAGACCGAGCACCCATCGAGGACACCCGCTTCGGCGCGATCACGGTCCGCCAGGACGGCCAGGACCGCATCGAGGTCACCGGCGGGGCGATCCCCCGCGTGACCCTGGAGCGCGCCCCGGCGACGGAGGCGGACCCGCAGATCGGCATCGGCACCCGCGACCCGGCGCACCTCACACTGCGGGTCGACGGCACGGCGGTCGGGCTGCGGCCGGCGAAGGGCCGGCTGAGCAGGCACTCGTACCGGGTGGACGTGACGTACGACGGAGCGGACTACCGCCTGGTCCCGGACTCCGTCCCCAGCAGCCGGCTGACCCGCGACGGCGTGCACCTGGGCGACTTCTCCTCGGACGGGGACGAGACGGTCATCGCCGAATGGCGGGAGGACCGCGAGATCCGGCCGGCCGACGCGGCCATCGGGTACGTGCTCGCCTCGGCGTTCGGCACGGGCGCCCAGCCCATGTGGATGATGATCGTCGACGGCGTGACCAGCGCCCTCCCGTGACGACAAGGCCCATAGCCGGCTGGCCCAAATCGCCTCTTCCGGATCTTGCCGGCTGAGCCCGCGTCGTCCGGCACTGTGCCTCTCAAGGCGGAGGGGCGCCCGTGTACTGGACGTACTTGGGTGCTCCGACAACGCGCTTGGGTGCTCCGACAACGCGGCGAGGTGCGGTGCCGGGCGGCGCGGGTCACGCAAGATCCGAAAGAGACGGCCTGGGTCCAGCCGGCTATGGCGGGGGCGGGGGGCAGGTTGCGAGACTGGCGGGATGGAAGAGTTTCCCGCATCACGCGTTGACGCCTACCCGCGGCGGATCGGGGCGGAGCGGCCCGGCTCGGCGAGTGCGGCCGCCCTGCGCGACCTGCACCTGCGGCATCTGCGGACCGTTCCCTTCGAAAGCCTGTCCATCCATCTGGGGCAGGAGATCGTGCTGGAAGGGGAGGCGCTGCTCGACAAGCTGCTGCACGGCGGCCGCGGCGGGTTCTGTTACGAGCTGAACGGCGTGTTCGCGCTGCTGTTGCGGTCCCTCGGCTACCAAGTGGAGCTGCTGCAGGCCCGGGTGCACTCGGCCGACGGTGGGCCGGGCGTCCCCTACGATCACCTGGCGCTGCGCGTGGAGTGCGAGGACGGCCGTCCTTGGCTGGTGGACGTGGGCTTCGGCAACCACAGTCATTTCCCGCTGGCCTTCGACGAGCGCGCCGAGCAGACCGACCCGGGCGGCGTGTTCAGGATCGCGCCGGTCGACGGCCGTCGCGAGGACCTCGACGTCCTCCAGGACGGCGTGCCGCAGTACCGGCTCGAGACGCGCCCACGGGTCCTGTCCGACTTCGTGACCGGTGCGTGGTGGCACAGCACCTCGCCCGTATCCGGTTTCACCCGCAAGCCGGTGTGCTCGCTGCTGACGGAAACCGGCCGGACCACCCTCAGCGACCACGTCCTGACGGTCACGGCCGACGGGGAACGGACCGAGCACACCCTGACCGACGACGCGGAGGTGCTGGCGGCCTACCGGACCCACTTCGGCATCGACCTGCCGGGCGTCCCGGTCCCCCTCCACCCCCGCCCGTGACGACCGGGCGCGGGCAGCGCGCAGGGGCGTCAGCCGCGTTCGAAGCCGTGCGAGTGGCCGATCACGGCGAAGCCGCGGCGTTCGTACCAATGGCGCGGCCAGTCCATGGCATCGGCGATCAGGAAGCAGAAGTCGCTGTCGTGGGCGGCGGCCAGGCGCAGGGCGCCCGCCAGGACGGCGTCGGCGTAGCCACGGCCGAGGTGCGCCTCCGAGGTGATCAGGTCCTCGATCTGGGCGGTGCCGGTCGCCCGGTCGACGTAGAGATCGGCCCATGAGGCGACCTCGCCCGTCTCGGCACGGGCGCCGA
The DNA here is from genome assembly GCF_053611065.1 of Streptomyces sp. NPDC054840. Lineage (NCBI taxonomy): Bacteria > Bacillati > Actinomycetota > Actinomycetes > Kitasatosporales > Streptomycetaceae > Streptomyces > Streptomyces sp. NPDC054840. The sequence goes on along the minus strand of NZ_JBSGZP010000246.1, from coordinate 1,843 downwards.
CGAACCGCACGACGTCCGCCCCTCGCCGCCGGGCCTCGCGCCGGTCGACGAGCTGGCGCAGGACTTCGTCGTCGGCGTCCGGGAGGAAGCCCCGCCAGCGCCGGGTGAGCGGAGCGCGCAGCGCGTCGAGGTCCACCTCCTCGGCGGGTCCGGCGTCCGGCACCTGGCCCGTGTGCAGCATGACCAGGTAGGTGGAGTGGGTGTACCCGGCCCGGATCAGCGGCTCCGCGCACGCCTTGCCGGTGTCGTCGTCGAGTACGGAGATCAGCCGGTGCGGCAGCTGCCCCAGGGCTTCCTCCGCGAGGGCGGGCAGCGCCTCGGGGTCGACGGCCGCGTCGATGACGACCTGGTTGTTCGCATGGGACTGCGCGTACGCGTCGTCGTACACGGCGAACCCTCCGGGAAGGGCCACGGTGCGCGCGGCCTGGCGGCGGGCGAAGTCCGAAAGAAAGGCGTTGACGCGCTGGAGTGCTGGGCTCGGCATGGGCCGAGCCTATGCAGCCGGGGCTGCGGACGCCGCCGCATTCCCCGCGGGCAGGCCGTCACAGCCTGAGGATGACCAGCGCGGTGTCGTCGGTGAGGCCGCCCGCGGGGATGAGCTCGGCCAGCAGGGCCTCGGCGAGGGTTTCGGGGTCGGCGGCGCGGTGTCGTACGAGGGCGTCCGCGAGCCTGCCCAGACCTACGTCGATGTCCTCTCGGCGGCGTTCGATGAGCCCGTCGGTGTAGAGGACGAGGGTGGAGCCTTCGGCGAAGGCGAGCCGGTCCTCGGGGCGGCGGGTGTGTTCGGGCCGGGCGCCGAGCGGGGGGTCGGTGGCCTGGTCGAGGAAGGTGACGGTCCCGTCGGGGTGACACAGGACCGGAGGGGGGTGACCCGCGCTGCTGTAGGTGAGGGTGCGGCTGGTCCAGTCGATGAAGACGGACACGGCGGTCGTGGACTCGGCGCCGTCGATGTCGCGGGCGTACAGACCGAGCACCTCCAGGGCCTGGGCCGGACCCACGGCTACGCGGGAGGCGGCGGACAGGGCGCTGCGGAGCAGGCCCATGACACCGGCCGCGAGGAGTCCGTGGCCGACTACGTCGCCGACGGCCACAGCGGTGCGGCCGGGCTGGTCGACGAGGTCGTACCAGTCGCCGCACACGTTCAGGGCGACGGTGGCGGGCCGGTAGCGGACGGCGGCCTGGTGGTGGCCGAGCGGACGGAGCGCGGGCAGCAGGGCCTCCTGGAGATGGAGGGCCACCTCGCGCTCGCGGGCGTGGGCCCGGCGCAGGCGTTCGTTGACCAGCTGGAGCTCCCGGCCACGGCTGTAGATCTCGGCTTCCAGCACGTGCCCGTCGCCGCCGCGGGCGCCGGCCCGGATGATCTCGGTGACCTCCTCCACGCGGTGCAGGAGCAGCATCACGGTGCCGTCGGGGGCGAGAACGGGCACGTTGACGGGGCTCCAGTAGCGCTCGTGCCAGAGCCCGGACCCGTCGGGGTACTCGACGTCGTAGCGCTGAACGGCCATGCTGTCGGGCTCGCCGGTGGCCGCGACCCGCTCCAGGGAGCCACGCAGGTTGCGCATGCCGTTCGCCGCCGGATCGTTGGGATTGTCGGGGAAGACGTCGAAGAGGTAGCGGTCGAGGAGCTGCTCGCGGGTGCGGCCGGACGCCTCCAGGAACGACTGGTTGACGTCCAGGTACACCAGGTCAGGGGTCAGCAGGGCGACCGCGCCCGGCAGGGCGTGGAAGACCGAGTGGTAGTCGATCCTTGATCTGTCCACATCCACCTGTTCGCACCACCGCCGGGCCATGAGGTCGCGTCCACGATAAGTGCGACCGTGCGGGGCGGGCCCGTCGTCGACCC
>NZ_JBSGZP010000245.1:0-9719 GCF_053611065.1 Streptomyces sp. NPDC054840 | reverse complement strand
GACCGGGGATCGTCCGTTTTCCGAACGGCCCTGACCGAATTGTGGTCTTGACGGACAGTCACATTCTCGCTGAACATCAGGCTCGCACTGACGCACTAACGCTCACCCGCTCTATCCCCACTCGTTCCGTCATATCCCCGCGGAATCCCGGAGCCCCCACATGAGCCTGTCCGTCTCTCGGCGCCTTGCTGCCGTGACCGCGTTCGCGGTCGCCGGCCTGTTCGCCTCAGCCGCCCCCGCCGCACTCGCCGCCCCCACGGCGGTCACCGCGGCACCGACACCGCCCGACATACCGCTGGCCAACGTCAAGGCCCACCTGTCGCAGCTCTCGACCATCGCCGCCAACAACGGCGGCAACCGCGCCCACGGCAGGGCCGGCTACAAGGCCTCGATCGACTACGTCAAGGGCAAGCTCGACGCGGCCGGCTTCACGACCACCCTGCAGACCTTCACCTCCAGCGGCGCCACCGGCTACAACCTGATCGCCGACTGGCCGGGCGGCGACCCGAACTCGGTCCTGATGGCCGGTTCGCACCTGGACTCGGTGACCTCGGGTGCGGGCATCAACGACAACGGCTCCGGCAGCGCGGCCGTCCTGGAAACGGCCCTCGCCGTCTCCCGGGCCGGTCTGCAGCCCACCAAGCACCTGCGCTTCGGCTGGTGGGGCGCGGAGGAGCTGGGCCTGATCGGCTCGAAGTACTACGTCAACAACCTGCCGGCGGCCGAGAAGGCGAAGATCTCCGGCTACCTGAACTTCGACATGATCGGCTCGCCGAACCCGGGCTACTTCGTCTACGACGACGACCCGACCATCGAGCAGACCTTCAAGAACTACTACGCCGGCCTCGGCGTCCCGACCGAGATCGAGACCGAGGGCGACGGCCGCTCCGACCACGCCCCCTTCAAGAACGCGGGCATCCCCGTCGGCGGCCTGTTCTCCGGCGCCGACTACACCAAGACGGCGGCGCAGGCGCAGAAGTGGGGCGGCACCTCCGGTCAGGCCTTCGACCGGTGCTACCACTCCTCCTGCGACAGCCTGACGAACATCAACGACACCGCCCTGGACCGCAACTCCGACGCCGTGGCCTACGCGGTCTGGACGCTCGGGGCGGCCACTCCGGTCCCGCCGGGCCAGTCCTTCGAGAACACGGCGGACGTGAACATTCCGGACTCCCCGGCGGCGGCGGTGTCCTCGCCGATCACGGTCTCCGGTGTGACGGGCAACGCACCCGCCACCACCAAGGTCGACGTGAACATCGTCCACACCTACCGCGGTGACCTGGTGGTCGATCTGCTCGCCCCCGACGGCACCGTCTACAACCTGCACAACCGCAGTGGAGGCAGCGCCGACAACCTGGTCCAGACGTACACCGTCAACGCCTCCGGCGAGGTCGCCAACGGGGTCTGGAACCTCCGGGTCAAGGACGCGGCGGCACAGGACGTCGGCTACATCAACAGCTGGAAGATCACCTTCTAGTCTTCCGGCTTCCGGCTTCCGGCGTCTCGCCCACCGGCCGGCCGATCCACGGCTCCGGCACGATCCGATCCGGTCGTGCCGGAGCTCAGCCGTCCTCGCGCGCCTGCGAGGACGCCTGGAGCGGCCCTTGGATGCGGGCGCGCAGCTCGTCGGCCACGGCCGCGATGTCCGCGCGGCCCAGTTTCGCCGCCTCCACCAGGTCACCGAGCTCCTCCGGGGACGGCAGCTGCTTCGCCCCGGCCACCCGCAGGTACGAGCGGGTCGCGGCGGCCGCGTAGAACTCGTTCATCGGGGATTCCAGCGCCGGGCACACCGCGAGGGTGTGCAAAAACGCGGCGGCCCGCCACGCGGTGTCCGGGGCGGGCTGTTCGGGCACGAGGACGAGGTCGTTCTGGTGCCGGGCGACCGCGGCGGCCACCCCGGAGGGATCCCACACAGCGGGATCGGACGGAAGGTGGTGGGCCAGAGCCGTCCAGGCCCACTCCATGGTGATCTTCAATTGCCGAACCGCTGCTGGAAGTAGCTCCAGTGATCGGCGAACTCCTCTATGCCGGAGAGGAAGTTCTTCCGGTCCTCGTCGAGTTCGCGTTCCGTGACCTCGGTGATCAGCGCGGTGACCGTCGTCCCCAGTGCTGCCGCACGTGCCTTCAGGCGTTCGTGGAACTCTTCGTCCAGGCGGATGGTGACGTGTCTCGACATGTCCCACACCGTACAGCGGGTGCGCTGTACGGGGAGCCGGAATGCCGCAAGGGTGGGCAGGGACACAGTCCCGGCCCACCCTGGCGGCGGTTCGTCCGGCCGTCGGCTACTTGTTGGCGTCGGCCGCCTTCATCAGCGCGTCCTTGGTGACCGCGCCGACGTAGACCTTGCCGTCGTCCGTGATCAGGGCGTTGACCAGGCGGGTCGACAGGACACGGCCCTCACCGAACTTCCCGGTGACCTTGTCGCCGAGGGAGTCGAGGAACTGCTTGGCCTCCTTCGGGGCGTTCTTGTCGTTCTCCAGGTCCTTCAGGCTCCGGTTCACGCCCGAGTCGATGCGGGCGATGGTCGTCCAGCCCTCGCCGAGCACCTTCACGTCGCCCTTGCCGCCCGCGCCGCCGGTCAGACCGCCGAGGCCCGGGAAGGACTCCAGCGCCTTCCAGTGCTCGTCGCCGCCCTTGCCCTTGCCGGCCCCGTCCACGCCCTCGGTCACCTTGGCGCCCTTGGGCGCGGTGAAGGCGAAGGTGTCCGCGGCCGGCTTGGCGAAGTCCACCTTGGTGAAGCCGGCGTCCACGATCGGCTTGCCGCCCTGGGCGGAGAGCAGCTGCACGCGCAGCGGCACGCCGTTCTTGGCGTCCACCGCGATCTGGACCGAGCCGACCGTGGAGCCGCTGTGCTTCGGCTTCAGCACCAGCTGATAGGCGTCCCGCCCGGCCACCTGCGCGGTCTCGCCGACGCTGATGTCCGTGGTGGGACCGGCGGCCGCCAGGACCTCCTCGGCCAGCTTCTGCGGCGAGGCGGCGAGGCGGTCGCCGGTCTTGTGCTCCTTGCCGTCCTTGCCCTTGCCGTCCTCGCCCTTGCCCGCGTCGGCGTTCTTCTCGTGGAAGACCTCGTTGGACTTGGAGTCGTAGCCCCACACGTCGTCGCCGTTGTGGATGAGGCTGTACTCGTCCTTGCCGTCGAGGAAGGTGAGCCGCTGGCGGTCCGGGCCGTCGGCCGCGACGCGCAGGGTGTGGCTTCCGTTCGCCAGCTGGGCGACCTTGTCCTCCGGATTGGCGGAGCCGCCCGCGATGCCACCGCCGCCGAGCAGCCCGCTCGCGATCTTCGGCAGACCGAGGTCGGTGGTGATCCGTGCGGTGCCGGACAGCTGCTGCACGTCCGAGGCGGCGACCTTCTCGATGAGCTGCTGCGCCGTCACCTTCGGCAGGTCGGGCCCGCCGGCGTTGGCGAAGGCCGGGACCATCGCAACGGTCGCCGCGGCCACGCCCGCCACCGCTACCGGTACGGCGTACCGGGCGGCCTTGCGGGAAGTCTTGGTGTTCGGTGCCATGTCAGTGCCCTGCCCTCTGTGTCGACTGCGGTGACCACCGTGTCGCCGCGCTCACCCGATCTGGTGGGGTTTGATGACTCCATCTGACCAAATCGGCGGCCGCGGGGCGTCAGTCCCCGGACGCAACTCGGCGTACGCCCGTGGGATGACATGGAAAGGGCCCTCCTCCCCCGACCCGTAGGGGTCGCCGGGGCGGAAGGGCCCGTTCCGCAGTCGTGGCGGCTACCCGGCGCGGTGCACCACCGCGTCGCAGAGCTCTTCGAGCGCCGATTTGGCGAAGCACTCCGGCAGCGGGGCCAGCTTCGCCCGCGCGTCCTCGGCGTACTGGATGGTGTCGCGGCGGGCCCGCTCCAGGGCCGGGTGCGCCCGCAGCCGGGTGAGCACCTCGGCATGGCGGGCGTCGTCCGTCAGGTCGCCGTCCAGGAGTTCCACGAGCTGCAGGTCCGCCGGGTCGCCGCCCTGGGCCGCCATCTCACGCAGCCGCAGCACGGGCAGCGTCGGGATGCCCTCGCGCAGGTCGGTCCCGGGGGTCTTGCCGGACTCGTGCGCGTCGGAGGCGATGTCGAGGACGTCGTCGGCGAGCTGGAAGGCGGTGCCGAGCCGCTCGCCGTACTGGGTCAGGATGTCGACGACCGGCTCGTCGGCGCCGGACATGAGCGCGCCGAACCGGCCGGAGACGGCGATGAGGGAGCCGGTCTTGCCGGCGATGACGTCGAGGTAGTGGGCGACGGGGTCGCGGCCGTCGCGCGGGCCGGCCGTCTCCAGGATCTGGCCCGTCACCAGCCGCTCGAAGGCCTCGGCCTGGATTCGTACGGCCTCCGGCCCGAGGTCGGCCAGGATGTGCGAGGCGCGGGCGAACAGGAAGTCACCCGTGAGGACGGCCACCGAGTTGCCCCAGCGGGCGTTGGCGCTCTCCACCCCGCGGCGGACGTCCGCCTCGTCCATGACGTCGTCGTGGTAGAGCGTGGCCAGGTGCGTGAGCTCGACCACGACGGCGGACGGCACGATGCCGGGCGCGTAGGGATCACCGAAACGGGAGGCGAGCATCACCAGCAGCGGCCGGAACCGCTTGCCGCCGGCCCGGACCAGGTGCTGTGCGGCCTCGGTGATGAAGGGGACTTCGCTCTTGGTGGCTTCCAGCAGACCCGCCTCGACGGCGGCCAGTCCGGCCTGGACATCGGTTTCAAGAGCCTGGTCCCGCACGCTCAGTCCGAACGGCCCGACGACGGTCACGAGGGGTACTCCTGTCTGCTGACGATCACGCTGACGATCACATGGATTGTCGATGTGTCGCTGCCATCACTCAAGCCAGCGTATCGGGTCTGTTTTCGATCACCGAGAGGGCCTTCCCGGCCACCACCCGCGCACTGTCCGATGTGCACCGGTATGTTCGGAGAGAGCCGAATCAACCGGAGAATACGCCTTGACCGGAATGACGACCGATATGGACGAGCCCGCCGGATCCGGAGACCCCCCGACCGCCGCCCCGGACGACCATGCCTTCCCCGGCCGCCCCCGACCTGTGGGCGTGGTCGTGAGGGCGATGGCGAGGGCGCCGTGGCCGCGGCGCACGAGGCACTCCGTCCACTGAGGCCGGGCCCGGCGGCCCGAGGCGAACGTCCGAGGCGATTGGCGGCTGAGACCAGATGATCATCCGTACCGACTTCCCGTACGGGACCACCCACGAGGATGTCCGGATCCCGCTGCCGGACGGCGTAGAGCTGTACACGCGGATCTGGCGCCCGGTGACGGACGAGCCCGTTCCGGCTCTGCTGGAGTACCTCCCGCACCGGCTCACCGACGGGACCGCGCCGCGCGACTGGCAGCGCCACCCCTGGTACGCGGGGCACGGCTACGCCTCCGTACGGGTGGACGTGCGCGGGCACGGCTGCAGCGGCGGCCGGCCGGGCGACGCGTACGACGCCCGCGAGCTGGCGGACGGGGTCGCCGTGGTGGAGTGGCTGGCGGCGCAGCCGTGGTGCACGGGAGCGGTGGGCATGTTCGGGATCTCGTGGGGCGGATTCAACGCCCTTCGGATCGCGGCGCTGGCCCCCGAGCCGCTGAAGGCGGTCGTCACCGTCTGCTCGACGGACGACCGGTACGACAACGACGTGCACTACATGGGCGGCTCGGTGCTCGCCGTGGACATGCACGCGTGGGCGGCGACCCTGCTGGCCTTCGCCTCCCGGCCGCCGGACCCGCGGTTCGTCGGCGACGACTGGCGCCGGCAGTGGCTGGACCGGCTGGAGGCGGTGGAACCCCTGGTCCACACCTGGCTCTCCCATCAGACGCGCGACGCCTACTGGCGCCACGGCAGCGTCTGCGAGGACTACCCGGCCATCCGAGCGGCCGTGCTCGCGGTCGGCGGCTGGCACGACCCGTACCGGGACACCGTGCTGCGGCTGGCCGAACACCTGCCGTCCGCCCGCGTACGGGGCCTGATCGGCCCCTGGTCGCACCAGTACCCGGACCGCGGCCTGCCTCCGGGACCGCCCATCGGCTTCCTGCAGGAGACCCTGCGCTGGTGGGACCACTGGCTGAAGGGGGCGGACAACGGGGTGATGGACGAGCCGCTGCTGCGCACCTGGATCAGCGACTCGCACCCGCCGGCCACGGTGTACGAGGAGCTCCCGGGCCGGTGGGTCGGCGAGAAGGCCTGGCCCTCCGCGTCCGTCATTCCCGTCCCGTACGTGCTCCAGGGCGCGCCCGTGGACGTCGCCTCCCCGCAGCACACCGGACTGGACGCGGGCCGGTTCCGCCCCTCCGGCAACGACGCCGACCTGCCGCCGGACCAGCGGGAGGAGGACGCCAAGTCGGCCTGCTTCGAGTTCCCGGTGGGGCGCGAGGAGCCGGTGGAGATCCTGGGACGGGCGTCGGTGACCCTGCGGCTGCGCCTCGACGTGCCGTACGGGCAGGTGATCGCCCGGCTCTGCGACGTCGCCCCGGACGGCGCCTCGACCCTGGTGACACGGGGCGCGCTGAACCTCTCCGCGCGCCGGGGCCGGGACCGGGCGCTGCCCTGGCCGGTGGGCTCGTACGAGGACGTCACCTTCGAGCTGAACGGCATCGGTCACGCCTTCGCGCCGGGGCACCGGATCCGGCTCGCCGTGTCCTCCGCGTACTGGCCGTGGATCTGGCCGCGGGCCGGTTCCGAGGCCGGCTGGACCCTGGATCCGGCGGGCAGCGCGCTGACCCTGCCGGTGCGGGCGGTCTCCACGGCGGACGGCGGGATCGCCTTCGAGGCCCCGGAGCAGGCGGAGCCGCTCGGCGTGGCCTTCCCGTCGACGCTGGACGAACCGGCCCCGGAACGGCTGGTGGTACGGGACGTCGCGCGCGGGACGTGGCGGCTGGAGGTGGACCCTCGCGGGGGCACCCGGGTCTACCCGGACGGCCTGGAGTACGGCGAGGACGCGGAGGAGCTGTACGAGATCCAGGACGCGGACGCCCTGTCGGCGCGCGCGCTCTCGCGGTGGCGGATCCGGCTCCACCGGCCGGAGCTGGGCTGGGACGCACGGGTGGAGACCCGCTCGGAGATCCGTTGCGACGAGGGCGGCTTCCTGACGTCGAACGAGGTGGTGTGCCGGGAGGGGGACGAGGTGGTCTTCCACCGGACGTGGGAACGCCGGCTGCCGCGCGCCGCGGGCTGAGCGGGTCGAACGGCCCTGGCGCGGGCGGCCCCGGGGGGCAGCGCCTCCGGAACGGGCGGTCAGCCGAACAGCCGCTCCAGGACCACCGCGATGCCGTCCGCCTCGTTCGAGAGGGTGATCTCGTCGGCCACCGCCACAAGCTCGTGGTGGGAATTGGCCATCGCCACCCCGTGCGCGGCCCACGCGAACATCGGGATGTCGTTCGGCATGTCCCCGAAGGCGATCGTCCGGAACGGGGAGACGCCGAGGACGTCCGCCGCCCGCGCGAGCCCGCTGGCCTTGTCGATGCCCGGCGGCTGGAGTTCCACCGTGTGCTCGCCCGCCATCGTGACGTTCACCAGGTGGCCGACCACGGACCGCGCCACCCGGGTCAGCTCGTCGTCGTCCAGTTCCGGGTGCTGGAGCAGCACTTTGTTGATCGGCGCCGACCACAGGTCGCAGCGCCGCGGGACGCGGACCGTCGGCAGGTGGGGATGCCACATCCGGTAGCCCGGCCCTATCAGCATCTCCGCGTCCAACCCCTCCTGGTTGACCGCCGCGTAGACCTCGCCGATCTCCGCCTCGATCTTGCCGAGGGCCACCTCGGCCAGCTCCCGTTCCATGGAGACGGAGTGCAGCAGGCGCCCGCGCGCCGCGTCGTACACCTGCGCGCCCTGCCCGCACACCGCGAGCCCCGTATAACCGAGCCGGTCCAGGACGTGTCGGACCTGGGGGACGGGGCGTCCGGTGACGATGATGTGCTGGGCGCCGGCCGCGCGCGCCGTCGCGAGCGCCTCGTACGAGCGGGCGGAGACGGTGTCCCCGGCTTGCAGCAGAGTCCCGTCCAGGTCTGTGGCGATCAAGGCATAGGGAGGGGCCGGAGGCGGGGCGGAAGTCACGGCGCCTAGGATACGGACCCCTTTGGACAAGTCCTACAAATAGAGCCCGAATCCGGCCTCCCGCACGCCCCATCCGTCAATTGACACGCTCCAGCGTCGAGCGGGGCAGGGGCGAGGCAGGGAAGTGCACAACCCCGACCGTAAGGCCCTCGATCGACAGCGCGCGCCAAAAGATCAGATATGACCGGAACTGTGGATATCTGACCATGGGCGTCGTCCTGGGGCTGTGTTTCATCTCCGACCGGGCACCCGCGCTTTCCTGCGGGATCCTGAGTAGCGTGTCCCGCACCGTGTCTACCGGGACACCCCCGGACCGCGTCGAAAGCGAGGCAGTACCCCATGCCCCAGCAGAGCCCCCTCGATGTCCCCGAGGGCGACCCGTTCGGGCCGCACAACCTCCCCTACGGCGTCTTCTCGACCGCCGCAGAAGGCCGCCGCCGGATCGGTGTGCGCATCGGCGGGCACGTGCTCGACGCCGGGGCGGCCGCGGCCGCGCTCGGTTCCCCCTACGCCGGGCTGCTCGGCCGAACCTCCCTCAACCCGCTGCTGGCCGCCGGGCGCACCGCCTGGCGCGACGTCCGCCGCGCGCTGACCGCCTGGGTCACCGACCCCGGCCACCGCCCCGCCGTCGAGCCGCACCTGCTGCCGCTCGACGAGGTCACCCTGCACCTGCCGTACGAGGTCGCCGACTACGTCGACTTCTACGCGAGCGAGCACCACGCCACCAACGTCGGCAAGATGTTCCGCCCGGACGGCGACGCGCTGACCCCCAACTGGAAGCACCTCCCCATCGGTTACCACGGCCGCTCCGGCACCGTCGTCGTCTCCGGCACCGACGTCGTGCGCCCCTCCGGTCAGCGCAAGGCGCCCAGCGACCCGGCGCCCGTCTTCGGCCCCTCCGTCAAGCTCGACATCGAGGCCGAGGTCGGCTTCGTCGTCGGCGCCCCCTCCGAGCTGGGCACCCCGGTGCCGCTGAGCGCGTTCGAGGACCACGTCTTCGGGCTGTTCCTGCTCAACGACTGGTCGGCGCGGGACATCCAGGCCTGGGAGTACGTGCCGCTCGGCCCGTTCCTCGGCAAGTCCTTCGCAACCTCCGTCTCCGCCTGGGTCACCCCGCTGGAGGCCCTGGACGCCGCCCGCGTGGCGCCGCCCGCCCGCGACTTCCCGCTCCTGCCCTACCTGGACGACGCCGCCCTCGACCGCCCCGGCGGCTTCGACCTGCGCATCTCCGTCTCCATCAACGGACAGGAGGTGGCGCAGCCGCCGTTCGCCACCATGTACTGGACGGCCGCCCAGCAGCTCGCCCACATGACCGTCAACGGCGCCTCCCTGCGCACCGGTGACGTCTACGGCTCCGGCACCGTCAGCGGTCCCGAGGTCGGCCAGCGCGGCTCGCTGCTGGAGCTCACCTGGAACGGACGCGACGCCATCGAGCTCACCGACGGCAAGCGCACCTTCCTGGAGGACGGGGACACCGTCACCCTCACCGCCTGGGCCCCCGGCCCGGACGGCACGCGCGTCGGCCTCGGCGAGGTCACCGGCCGCATCGTGGGACCGAACTAGGCCGTCTCTTTCGGATCTTGCCGGGCCCGCGACGCCCGGCACCACGCCCGGCCGCGTTGTCGGGGCTCCGAGTACGTCCAGTACACAGGAGCCCCTCCGCCTTGCCAGGCACGGCACCGGACGCC
>NZ_JBSGZP010000244.1:0-9747 GCF_053611065.1 Streptomyces sp. NPDC054840 | reverse complement strand
GTTCCGGTTTTTCACCGGAACCGCCCGAAGTGTTTTTCCGGGCCTGTCGGCGGCTCCTAGAGCGTGAGCGACAGCAGCAGCGGCGCGGCTTTCCGGTTCAGGGTGTCCGCGGCGGCCCGCAGCCGGTGCGCGTGCTCGACCGGCATCGACAGGGCCAGGCAGCCCACCGAGGCCCCGGCCGTGATCGGCACCGCCGCGCAGACCGTACCGACGGCGTATTCCTGCAGGTCCAGCATCGGCACGGTGGCGGGCTGGGCGTCCAGCTTGGAGAACAGGATCCGCTCGTTCACGATCGTCTTCGACGTGAGCCGGGCGATCTTGTGCCGGGACAGGTGGTCGCGCCGCCCGTTCAGGTCGAGCTGTGTCAGCAGACACTTGCCGACCGCGCTGGCGTGCGCGGCGGAGCGGAAATCGACCCACTCGTGCACCTTCGGGGTTCGGGGACTGTCCGCGAACTGGGTGATCCTGACCTCGCCGTCCACGTACCGGCTGATGTAGACGGCCGCGCCGACCGAGTCGCGCAGCCGGTCCAGGGTCTCCTGGAGCTTGTCGGTGAGTGCCTGCTGCCGGTCGATCCCGGAGCCGAGCAGGACGAGGGAATCCCCTATGGCGTAAGCACCGTCGGACACCTGCAGGACATACCCCTCCCGGCGCAGCATGAGCAGCATCGGAGCGAGATGGGCTGCGGGCAGGCCGGTCTCACGCGCGATCTGGACGTCCGTCACACCACCGGTGTGACGCGCGATCGTTTCGAGTACGCGTAGTGCGTACTGCACCGAGTGGAACGGCGCGGTCGGCTCGGGCTTCAGCGCCACGGTTTCCCCCTAGCAGGTTGTTACCGCTTGCCCTACCACGATAGCCATCAAGAGGACCATGTGGAGCGCCTGTTGAGGAGATTGATGGCTCAATGAGGTCTCTCTGCCTGGATCTACTCCCGTGGCATATGCCAGAGGCATGCGCGACGCCCCTCAGCGCCGGGAATGCCCGGCGGCCGCCCACGGTTCGAGTTCTTCGTACGGTATCGCACTGGTGTCGTACGGACCGGAGAGCGAAACGGGAGCGACGATGAGTGACGCAGGGGACGACCCGCAGGGCAACGCGAGGGGGAGCGGCGAGGCGAACCGGAACGCGAACGGGATCCGTGCCACCGCGCCGGGCCGGGCGACCGTACCGCTCTCCGTCCTGGACCTCGTCACCGTCGGCGCGGGCAGCACCGCCCACGCCGCCCTCCGCACGAGCGTCGAGATCGCCCGCCTCGCGGAGACCCGCGGCTACCACCGCCACTGGGTCGCCGAGCACCACTCCATGCCGGGCGTCGCCAGCTCCTCGCCCGCCGTGATCCTGGCCCATCTCGCCGCGCACACCTCCCGCATCCGGCTCGGCTCCGGCGGGATCATGCTGCCCAACCACGCCCCGCTCGCCGTCGCCGAGCAATTCGGCACCTTGGAGGCGCTCGCCCCGGGCCGGATCGACCTCGGCCTCGGCCGCGCCCCTGGCACCGACGGCCGCACCGCCGCCGCCCTGCGCGGACCCGGGCGTCTCGACGAAGCCGCCGACGAGTTCCCCCGGCGCCTCGCGGAGCTCACCCGCTTCCTCGACGACGACTTCCCCGACGGGCATCCCTACGCCCGCGTGCACGCCGTACCGGGCCCGGTCCAGGGCCCCGCCGGCCGGCCACCGCTGTGGCTGCTCGGCTCCTCCGGCTTCAGCGCCCGCCTCGCCGGCGAGCTCGGCCTGCCGTTCGCCTACGCCCACCACTTCTCGGCGGCCGGCACCCTGCCCGCGCTCGACCTCTACCGCCAGAGTTTCCGTCCCTCGGCCGTCCTCGACGCCCCCTACGCCGTCATCGGCGTCTCGGCGCTCGCCGCCGACACCGACGCGCAGGCCCGCGCCCAAGCGCTCACGGGTGCGCTGTCGATGCTGCGCCTGCGCACCGGACGCCCCGGCCTGATCCCGACGCCCGAGGAGGCGGCGGCGTACGCGTACTCCCCGCCGGAGCGGGAGTTCGTGGACGCCTGGCTCGCGAACGTCGTCCACGGCACCCCCGACGAGGTCCGCACCGGGCTGGACGACCTGGCGAAGCGGACCGGCGCGGACGAGCTGATGCTGACCACCAACGCCCACGGCGGGGCCGCCCGGTTGCGCTCCTACGAGCTGGTCGCGGATGTGTACGGCATGCCCGTCGAGGCGCCCGCCGCCGATTGACGGGACGCGAACGGCGATGTGCTGGTTCGTTTCCGAAACCTTGCGCGGGGCTGCCTGAAGGCAGCCTTAAACCGCTCGTCACCCGGGGTGGCGAGCGGTTTCTGATGTGCGCCCACGTCTCTGACTTGGGGAAATGGTGCGTGAGTGGTCTAGTCCTTCTTTGGTCCGAACCATTGACGTGAGGGTGGGGTGATCGCTATCACTTCTCTCACCCGAACCGCTTGATCTCCCCTCCCACCCCCACGGAGACAGTTCATGCACATCCGTAAACCCCTCATCGCAGCCGCCGCCACGGCCGCGCTGGCAGCCGGAGCGCTGGCCTCCTTCGCGGGACTCGGCACGGCTCAGGCCGCCGACGCCGGAACCACCGCCGCGGCGGGCGGTGTCCGTATCGCCTACTACGACCAGTGGAGCGTGTACGGCAACGCCTTCTACCCCAAGCACCTCGACACCCGCGGCATAGCGGGCAAGCTGGACGTCATCAACTACTCGTTCGGCAACATCCACCCCACCAACCTCACCTGTTTCGAGGCGAACAAGGCGGCGGGCGACGACAACAACCCCAACGCCGGTGACGGCGCGGGCGACTCGTACGCCGACTACCAGAAGTCCTTCAGCGCCGCGGACAGCGTCAGCGGGGTCGCCGACAAGTGGGACCAGCCGATCGTCGGCGTCTTCAACCAGTTCAAGCAGCTGAAGGCCAAGTACCCCCACCTGAAGATCAACATCTCGCTGGGCGGCTGGACCTACTCCAAGTACTTCAGCGACGCGGCGAAGACCGACGCCTCCCGCAAGAAGCTCGTGTCCTCCTGCATCGACCAGTACATCAAGGGCAACCTCCCGGTCGAGGGCGGCTACGGAGGCCAGGGCGCCGCGGCCGGCATCTTCGACGGCATCGACATCGACTGGGAGTACCCGGGCTCGTCCGTCGGCCACCTCGGCAACCACTACGCCCCCGAGGACAAGCAGAACTTCACGCTCCTGCTCAAGGAGTTCCGGGAGCAGCTCGACGCCTACGGCCAGGCCAACGGCGGCAAGAAGTACATGCTGACCTCGGCGCTCCCGGCCGGCCAGGACAAGATCAAGTACATCGAGACGGACAAGATCGGCGCGTACCTCGACTACGCGAACATCATGACGTACGACATGCACGGCGCCTGGGACAGCGACGGCCCCACGTACCACCAGTCCCCGCTGTACTCCCCGGCGGGCGACCCGACCGACCCGATCGCGCCGGGCACCCAGAAGTACAGCATCGACAACGCGATCGACTCCTGGATCGACGGCAACCCGGCCTACGGGATCACCGGCGGCTTCCCCGCCGGCAAGCTGACGCTGGGCTACGAGTTCTACTACCGCGGCTGGAAGGGCGTCCCCGCCGGGGCGAACAACGGCCTCGCCCAGTCCGCGACCGGCGCCTCGGGCGCCCGCCCCACCAGCCAGCAGGCCGGTATCGCCAACTACAAGGAGCTCGGCGGCCTCGTCGACAACCCGGCGACCACCTTCTGGGACGACCAAGCCAAGGCCTCGTACTTCTACAAGGACGGCGAGTTCTTCACCGGCCTCAACCAGAAGTCCGTCCAGGCCCGGGTCGACTACGGCAAGCAGCGCGGCCTGGCCGGCGCGATGATGTACTCCCTGCTCGGCCTGGACAACAGCACCACGCTGCTCAACCAGATCTCGGACGCCCTCGGCGGCACCACGCAGCCGCCGGTCACCACGCCTCCGACGACCACCCCGCCGACCACGACCCCGCCGACCACGCAGCCTCCGACGGGCTGCGGATCGCTCCCGGCGTACGTCGCGGGCACGGTCTACACGGCCGGCAACGAGGTCTCCCACAGCGGCCGCAAGTACAAGGCCCAGTGGTGGACGCAGAACGAGACCCCGGGCACCACGGGTGAGTGGGGTGTCTGGAAAGACCTCGGCGCCTGCTGATCTCCCCCCACCCCGCGCCGAGCGACGCCTCCGCCCTGCCCCTTCTCTCCCGGGGGCGGGGCGGAGGTGTCACATGGTTGCGGGATTCACGACACCGGTGAGTGTCGACGTCGCTACGCTCGGCCACAAGCTCGTTCTCCGCTTGGGGGTACCCGTCTCATGGCTCAGGTGCGCGACATCGATCCCAGTGCCTCGCCGCTGGACTACTACAGCTACGAGCTGCGCCGACTGAGAGAAGAGGCGGGCCTGAAGCAGGCGCAGCTGGGCGCGATCATCTTCTGCACGGGCTCCCTGATCGGCATGATCGAGAACGGCAAGCGGGTACCGACCCGGGACTTCTCGGAACGGGTGGACGCGGCCCTGGGTACCGACGGGCACTTCTCCCGGCTGGTGGGGCTGGTCCTGCGGAGCGTGCTGCCGACGTGGTTCCAGGCGTACGCGGAGATGGAGGCCCGGGCGACGTTCATCTCCACCTATCAGTCGCAGGTGGTTTACGGACTCCTTCAGACGGAGGCGTACGCGCGGGCGGTGCTCATGACCGGAATGCCGGACCGACTCGATGAGTTGGTGGCCGCTCGGATGGAACGTCACCGCATCCTGCATCGGGAGCAGTCTCCGATGATCTGGGTGGTGCTCGATGAGGGAGTGCTGCACCGGCCGATAGGGGGGCATCAGGTGATGCGCGCGCAACTCGCCCACCTGCTGAGCTTCCATGAGAACCGGTGGGTTCAGATCCAGGTGCTGCCGTGTGCGGCGGGTGAGCATGCCGGCCTGATCGGGTCGTTCAACGGACTGCGCTTCGACACAGATCCGGACATCGTCTATACGGAAGACCTCATCTCGGGCCACATGACGGCCAACCCCGACACCGTCAGGGAAGCCGCGCTTCGTTACGCTCACTTGCAGGCCGCCGCACTCTCTGTAGAGGAGTCGGCGGTGTTGATCGCGCAGGTAATGGAGGAGCGTTATGGGGAGCAGCCTGAACCTGACCGGCATGTTGTGGCGTAAGTCCAGCTACAGCGGAAATACAGGCGGCGACTGCGTCGAGTGCGCCCCGCTCGCCGTCGCCTGGCGCAAGGCCTCGTACAGCGGAACGACCGGAGGAGACGGCCAGGTCGCCGTTCGCGACTCCAAGAACCCCGGCGGGCCGGTCTTCACGGTCACGGCAGAGGCGTTCACCGCCTTCGTCCGGAGTCTCTGACCGTCAGAGCCAGCCCTGCTGGGCCGCCTTGAGGCCGGCTTCGAAGCGGCTCGTGGCGTGGAGGCGTTCCATGAGGGCGGCCATCTGGCGCCTGACCGTGCGCAGGGATACCCCGAGCCGCTTGGCCGCGGCCTCGTCCGTCATGCCCGACGCCAGGAGCTTCAGCAGCTCCAGTTCGGTCGCGGTGGGGCGGGTGTCGCTGGGGCGGGGGCGGTCGGCTCCGAGCGGGACGGCGGAGTTCCACGTCTGCTCGAACAGGGTGGTCAGGGAGGCCACGATCCCGGGGGCGCTGGTGCACAGGGCGCCCAGCCGGGAATGGTCGGGGTCGATCGGGACCACCGCCACGGCGCGGTCGAATATCAGGAGGCGGGGCGGCAGGAGCGGGCTGGTCCGCACCTGGCCGCCCTGTTCGGTCAGCCACCGGGCGTAGGCCAGCGTCGTCGGATCGTTGCGGGCGCTGTCCTGGTAGACCGACCGCATCTCGATGCCGCGGGCCAGCGCCCGCCGGTCCAGCGGTCGGGAGGCTTCCAGGCTCGCCTCGGAGAGCGCGCCGCCCGGCAGGATCGCCAGACATTCCCGCTCCAGTCCGTGGGCGAGCTGCTCCAGCCGGCCCTGGATGGCGTCCATCCCCACAAGCCGTTCCGCGCCGTCGACCTCGGTGTTCGGGCTGAGCTCCGCGAATTCGGAGACCACCTGCGCCGCCGCCGCCTTGCTGCGGGCCAGCTCCTGCTGACGGCGGGCCAGTTCCTCCTCCTGGCGGCGCAGCAGCAGCTCCAGGCCCAGTTCGGGTCTCACCGCGCGCAGCCCGCCCGGGCAGTCCCGTGACGGTCTGAGCAGGTCGAGGTCGACGAGCCGGTCCAGGCCCTCGCGGACCTGGGTCTCGGTGAGGCCGAGGCGGGCGCTGAGCTCGGCGATCCCTTCCGATGGGTCGGCCAGCATGCCCCGGTACACGGCCTCCACGTCGGCCCCCAGGCCCAGTGTGTGCAGCAAGTCGTCGCCCCCCGGCAGTAGTTGGACAGCGCCGACGAGCGCCGCCGGGCTGATCGTAGGCGAAGTCTGTCACCAAGGTGCCAGGCCTGTTGGTGACAGCCGCAACCTCTTCTTCGCGGGTCCTGACGCCAGCACCATGGTGTTCACCGGGACGGCGGGGACGAAAGTCCCCGACTCAGGCCAGAGCCGCAAGGACGATCCGGACAGCGCGCAGCACACCGCACCGAACGCATCGCTTCCGAGCCTGTGACCTGGGGGAAACCATGTCCCGCAACGCCCGCACCGCCCGCACCGCCCGCTTCGCCGCTTTCGCCGCCGTCTTCACCGCCCTGTGTGCCGCCGCCGTCACCACCACCTCGGTGACCGCTTCCGCCGAGCACCACCACGTCAGCGCCTCCGCGGACGGCAGCATCAACTGGGACACGGCACCCACCTCCGTCGAGGACAGCATCAACTGGGACTAGCCGGCATGCGCGTCATCCGAGCCTCCCTGTCGGGGCCCTGTGACGATCCGGACCGGGACGGTGTGCTCGCGCTCGTCGCCGATCTGATCTGGGCCCACACCCCCGCCGCGCACGGCCTCGAACACCTGCGGGCCAAAGCCGCCCGCGACGGCGTGCACGTCTACCTCTTCCTGCGGGCCGCATCCGAAGCCGCGGCCCTCACCCAGGCCCAAGCCATCCTCGACGGCGCCCGCGCCCCGCTGCGCGCGCACGGCTACCGCACCACCGAGCCGCACCGCTGACGGCGATGTCCGGCCTGCCCGCGAACGTTCCTCAGGAGAACGCAGTGACCACCACCTTCCGTCAGGCTGCCCGAAAGAGCGCGGTAGCCGCCCTCTCCACCGCCCTCGGTGCCGGACTGCTCACCGCCGCGTCCGTCGCGACCGCCCCGGCCGCACAGGCCGCGACCACCTGCAGCGGGACCGCCGCGATCTACGGCGTCCTTCCCGACGGCCGGCTCACCTTCAGTACCATCACCCCGGCCACCGGCGCGTTGAAGACGGTGCGGGTCGGAGCGGATCTGGGGTTCGAGCCCAAGGCGATGGCCACCCTCAACTTCAACACGATCCTGGTGACCTCGACCTCCGGTGCGCTCTACCGCCTCGACGTCCTCACCAACAACGAGTCCCTCGTCCTGGAGCGCCCGCCCGTCAAGATCTTCGACAGTGGCTGGACGCACGACAAGCTCACCTACGACGGACACGGGCACCTGTACGGCACCGCGGGCGGGCTCCTGCTCCAGTACCTGGTCTCCCAGCCCAAGCCGACCGGCTCGGCGCACATCGGCCAGCGCAAGGAGATAGGCAGCGGCTTCGTCCTGAAGACGCTCACGGCCGCCGGGGACGACCGCCTCCTCGCCACCACGTCGGCGGGCGCGCTCTACTCGTACCGGATCGGCAGCGACGGCAGCTGGGACCGCGACGACCTCAAGACCTCCGGCTGGTCCGGCTTCGACCAGGTCGTGTCGCCCGGTGGGGGTCTCTACTACGGCCGCATCGAAACCACGGGCGCCATGTACTGGTACAAGGACGCCGACCCGGCCGACGGTTCCGGCACCGACATCGCCTACCACAACGACACCCCCGTCAACACCGGGGGCTGGACGCAGAAGCTGCTGTCCGCCCAGCCGGCGACCTTCAGCTGCACCACCACCGCGGACCCGCTCGACGGCCACGACATACCGGCCGTGAAGGCGGCCGGCCGCGACCTGATGAACAAGCACGACGGCGGCGCCTGGAACAGCACCACCCAGTGGAACTGCCTGGAACAGCTGTGGGACAGGGAGAGCGGCTGGCGCTACTGGGCCGACAACCCGAACTCGACGGCCTACGGCATCCCCCAGGCGCTGCCCGGTTCCAAGATGGACGCCTTCGGCGACGACTGGCGCACCAACCCGGTCACCCAGATCAAGTGGGGCCTGTCCTACATCGACGGCCAGTACGGCACGCCCTGCGGCGCCTGGACCCACTTCCTGAACAACAACTGGTACTGAGCGGCCCGGCCCCCGCGTCACGCCCGCTCGCCCGTTCTCCTTCGCCCCTCCCCTCCCCGGCCCGACGCGCGTACGTCAGGGCTGCCCAGAATCCGGAGACACCCATGTCCTCGTCGTCCCTCAAGCGCCGCCTCGCCGCCACCCTGGCCGTCACCGCCACCACCCTCGGCATGGTCACCCTCACCTCGGCGCCGGCCCAGGCCGCCGCCATCTGCGGCGGCGACGTCTCGATCTACGGCACCCTCGCCGACGGCCGCCTCACCTACACGGCGATATCCCCCAACACCGGCGACCGGGTGAAGACCCTGATCGGCTCGAACCTCGGCTTCACGCCGCAGGCCATGGCCACCCTCAACTTCAACACCGTGCTCGTGACCTCGACGGCCGGCGACCTGTACCGCGTCGACATCCAGACCAACGACAACGCGCTTGCCCTGGCCGGAGTCACCAAGATCTGGGACGGCGGCTGGACCTTCGACAAGATGACCTACGACGGTGCCGGCCACCTCTACGGCACGGTCGCCGGCCAGCTCCACCGCTACAACATCTCCCAGGCCAAGCCCACCGGGTCGGCCCACATCGCCAAGCACGCGGTGATCGACACGGGCTTCGTCCTCAAGACGCTCGCCGCCGCGGGCGATGACGTCCTCATCGCCAGCACCGCCGACGGCCGGCTGCTCTCCTACCAGATCAACGGCGTCGGAGACTGGGAGAGTTCGGTGCTCAAGAGCTCGGGCTGGTCGGCGGTCGACAACCTCGTCTCGCCCGGCGGCGGCCTCTACTACGGCCGCACGAACGGCGGCATGTACTGGTACCACGACGCCGACCCCACCGACGGCAAGGGCGACGACATCGCCTACCACCCCGCCGACCCGGTCGACGTGAGCGGCTGGACCCAGACCCTGCTCTCCGCCTTCGCCAACGACTGCACCTACCAGCCGCCCGCGCCCCCGACCCCCACCCCCTCCACCAAGGGCGGGCAAATCGCCCGCAGCGAGATCATGAGCCGCGCCGTGAACTGGCTGAACCGCGACATCCCCTACAGCCAGAGCGCCTACGCGTCCGACCCGGACGGCGACCACACCTACCGCACCGACTGCTCGGGCTTCGTCTCCATGGCCTGGCACGCGGCGAGCAGCTACACGACCCAGAGCCTGCCGGGCATCGCCGCCACCATCTCCAAGTCGGACCTGCAGCCCGGCGACGCGCTGAACACCCTGGACGGCCACGTGGTGCTCTTCGAGAAGTGGGTCGACAAGGCCGCAGGGAAGTTCTCGTACATCCACGAGGCCAACACCACGGACGACATGATGCGCGGTCAGGACTACCTCAACGGCGGCAGTGACGGCCGCATCGCCGGCCACGCCGCCTCGGGCTACGTCGCCCTGCGCTACGACAATGTCGTGAGCGGATAGCCC
>NZ_JBSGZP010000243.1:0-9751 GCF_053611065.1 Streptomyces sp. NPDC054840 | reverse complement strand
CCCCTGTGTCGTATACGAAAATCAGGTGACCTGGTCAGCGCATCTTTCCGCCGCGCGGCATCTTCATGCCCTTCGGCATGGGGCCCTTCGGCAGCGGCATGTTGCTCATGAGATCACCCATGGCGCGCAGCTTGTCGTTGACCTCGGTGATCTGCGGGCCGGCCAGCACGCGCGGCAGCTTGAGCAGGGTGGTGCGCACCTTCTTGAGCGGCACCTCGCCCTCACCGGTACCCACGATGAAGTCGTGCACCGGCACGTCCGGCATGATCCGGGCCAGCTTCTTCTTCTCGTTCCCGAGGAGCGGCTTCACGCGGTTCGGGTTGCCTTCGGCGATCAGGACGACACCGGCCTTGCCGACGGCACGGTGGACGATGTCCTGCTGCCGGGTCATCGCGACGGCGGGGGTGGTCGTCCAGCCCCGTCCCACGTTGTCCAGCACGGCCGCGGCCGCTCCCGGCTGGCCTTCCATCTGCCCGAAGGCGGCCCGCTCGGCCCGTCGCCCGAAGACGATCGCCATCGCGAGGAACGCCACCAGGAATCCCAGGATGCCCAGATAGAGCTCGTGCCCGACCAGGAAACCGATCGCGAGAAAGACACCGAAGGTGACGATGCCCACGCCTGCGACGATCAGACCGACCTTCGGGTCCGCCTTGCGCGTCATCTTGTACGTCAGGGCGATCTGCTTCAGTCGCCCGGGGTTCGCAGCAGTCTCTGCGTTTGACTTCCTCGCCATACAGCGAAGTTTACGTGGCCTGCGGGGTCCGGGTAGCCGCGGCCTCAAGTACGTGTTCGGTTTCGACTCGGTCCTTGGCCCTCTTGCGGTCCTCCAGGACCGCCGTCCAGGCGTTGCGGCGGGCCCCGCTCATCAGCAGGGACTCCATGCCCCGGAAGGCGTCGGAGAGGGTCGGGATGGCAATGGCGCGTACGGGCGCGGCCTGCATGATGTCGATCCCTTTCACGATGCTCGCGTCGGCGTGATGCGAGCGGTGTGTGCGGTGCGTGGACCAAGCGTCACTGACTGGTGTTACCAGGGCATGACCGGTCGGTCAAATGTGATGTACACGTTGCAAACGCTGACGCGGCCCGCCGGACTCTTCCTCAGGAAAGAGCCTAGGGGCCGCGTCGATGCGGTGTTACCCACTAGTAACGCTTTGTGCGCGACTTCACACGCTCGGCGCGCGGACGATCACCCGGATGGTCAGACCGACGCGCGCTTCTCCATGGCCTGCTGGTACAGACGGCCCGCGCGGTACGAGGACCGGACCAGCGGACCGGACATCACTCCGGAGTAGCCGATCTCCTCGGCCTCCTTGGCCAGCTCCACGAACTCGGCCGGCTTCACCCAGCGCTCGACGGGGTGGTGCCGCGGCGAGGGCCGCAGGTACTGGGTGATGGTGATGAGCTCGCAGCCGGCCTCGTGCAGGTCCTTCAGGGCCTGCGAGACCTCCTCGCGCTCCTCGCCCATGCCGAGGATCAGGTTCGACTTCGTCACCAGGCCGTAGGCGCGGGCCTTGGTGATCACGTCGAGCGAACGCTCGTAGCGGAAGCCGGGGCGGATCCGCTTGAAGATCCGCGGCACCGTCTCGACGTTGTGCGCGAAGACCTCGGGGCGGGAGGCGAAGACCTCCTCCAGCAGCTCCGGGACCGCGTTGAAGTCGGGGGCCAGCAGCTCGACCTTGGTGTGACCGGACTCGCGGCCCGCCGTCTGCTGGTGGATCTGGCGCACGGTCTCCGCGTACAGCCAGGCGCCGCCGTCGGCCAGGTCGTCGCGCGCGACGCCCGTGATGGTGGCGTAGTTCAGGTCCATCGTGACCACGGACTCGCCGACGCGCCGCGGCTCGTCACGGTCCAGCGCCTCCGGCTTGCCCGTGTCGATCTGGCAGAAGTCACAACGCCGGGTGCACTGGTCACCACCGATGAGGAAGGTGGCCTCGCGGTCCTCCCAGCATTCGTAGATGTTCGGACAACCGGCTTCCTGGCACACCGTGTGCAGTCCTTCGCCCTTCACCAGGGCCTGCATCTTGGTGTACTCGGGACCCATCTTCGCCCGGGTCTTGATCCACTCGGGCTTGCGCTCGATGGGGGTCTGGGCGTTACGGACCTCCAGGCGCAGCATCTTGCGTCCGTCGGGTGCGACTGCGGACACGACCGGCTCCCTGTGACTTCGATTGTTCGGCGCCCACCAGGGTACGCCCGTAATTTCATACGCTCTTACGTCGGCCAACCTGCGGGCGGCCGGTCTCATTCCCAGGGGCTAGGAGCCCACGGCCGGCTCTGTCTCGCGGGGCTTCAGCTCCGCGTGCTCCAGTACGTCCCTCAGGTGCCGTTCGGCCACCGGGAGTACCTCGGCGATGGTGATCTCCCTGCCCAGTTCGTACGAGAGCGAGGTCACACCGGCGTCCCGGATCCCGCAGGGGATGATCCTGTCGAACCAGGTGCTGTCCGGGTTCACGTTGATCGCGAAGCCGTGCATCGTGACGCCCTTGGCGACCCGGATGCCGATGGCGGCGAGCTTGCGGTCCTCGCGGCGCTGGCCGGCGTTGGACGGGGCGTACTCGGGGCCGTTCAGCCGCGCGTCGAACTCCTCGTCGTGCAGCCGGGGGTCGAACTCCAGCGAGAGGCCGCCGATCCTCGGGCGCTCCTCGACGGGATCGCCCAGGACCCACACGCCGGAGCGGCCCTCGACGCGGGTGGTCTCCAGGCCGAACTCGGCGGCCGTGCGGATCAGGGCCTCTTCGAGGCGGCGGACGTGGGCGACCACGTCCACCGGTCGGGGCAGCTTCATGATCGGGTAGCCGACCAGCTGGCCCGGGCCGTGCCAGGTGATCTTGCCGCCGCGGTCCACGTCCACGACGGGGGTGCCGTCGAGCGGGCGCTCACTGGGGTCGGTGCGCCGGCCCGCCGTGTAGACCGGCAGGTGCTCAAGGAGCAGGCAGGTGTCCTCGATCTCGTCCGCGAAGCGGGCCGCGTGCACCCTGCGCTGCTCTTCCCAGGCCAGGGTGTACTCGACGGATTCCGGTCCGAAGCCCAGATGGACAAACCCCAGCTCAGCCACCGCAGCGCCTCCTCATTGAACCTGCTGTGTGCACGTACCTCACTGAGCAAGAGTACGGCGGCCCGCGTGAGCCCCTTCAGGACCCCGGCACGGGCTCCGGCACGGGCTCCGCCGCGTTCTCGGACACCGGCTCCGGCTCCGGCTCCGGAGGGGGCCCCGGCAGCTGCTTGGGCCGCCGTCGTCCCTTCGGCGGCCGGTCCGGGTCCTCGTCCGCGCGCGGCAGCCGCCGGTGGCCCTCCGAGTGGTCGTTGACCCAGCCGCACACCCCGCACGCGTACCGGCCGTCGAGCCCCGCGATGTAGGTGCCGCAGCGCCGGCACTCCGCCTCGGTCAGTTCGGGCGGGGGCAGCGGGGCGGTGGATTCGGTTCGCTCCTCGGGGAGGTGCGCCCTGTGGGGCCGAGGGGTCATGGCCCGCAGCGTACGCGGGCGGAGGGGGCCGGTCCGTAAAGGCCTCTACGCATTCTGCACACGATCGGATGAATGTGGGGCAGAGAGGACGGCATCGACGGAGTTCGCCGCTACATTCACGCCGTTCAAGGGCCGGGACTCCGGTCCGTCACGTCAGGAGACCGTGGAGCCGATGACGGAACGACCTGCCCAGCGCGTCCCCAACCGGCAGCTCGCGGCGCTGATCGCGGAAGCCGGGTTCTCCCATGCCGGTCTCGCCCGCCGCGTCGACCAGCTCGGCCTGGAGCACGGTCTCGATCTGCGGTACGACAAGACCTCCGTGACCCGGTGGCTGCGCGGGCAGCAGCCCCGCGGCACCACCCCGGCTCTGATCGCCGAGGTCTTCACCCGCCGCCTCGGACGCCGCCTCTCGGCCCAGGACCTGGGCCTGGACGCCTGCGCGCCCGTGTACGCCGGGCTGGAGTTCGCGGCCACCCCGGAGGAGGCCGTGGACATCGCGAGCGGGCTGTGGCGCAAGGACTCCGGCTCGCACGCCGAGCTCCGGAAGATCGCCTTCACCCCGGCCGGGCTGGTCGTGCCCAGCCGGGACTGGCTGATCGGGCGGGCCGACGAACG
Organism: Streptomyces sp. NPDC054840; assembly: GCF_053611065.1. Taxonomy (NCBI): domain Bacteria; kingdom Bacillati; phylum Actinomycetota; class Actinomycetes; order Kitasatosporales; family Streptomycetaceae; genus Streptomyces; species Streptomyces sp. NPDC054840. The sequence continues at coordinate 5,672 of NZ_JBSGZP010000243.1, read as the reverse complement.
GGTCGGCCGGGGCGCGGAACCCGCCACGGCCCGCGTGCCGCTGCAGGGGCGGGCCTCGGTGCCCCGGCAGCGACAGATCGACCGCGGCCCCGGGCAGCGCGTGACGAGCGGGGACATCGCGGCGCTGAGATCGGTGAGCGAGCTGTTCCGGACCCTGGACCAGGCCTACGGCGGCGGGCACGCCCGGCAGGCCCTGGTGCGCTACCTGGAGCACGAGGCCGAGCCGATGCTCCGCGGGACCTACGGGGAGACCACCGGGCGGCGCCTCTTCTCGGCCGCCGCAGATCTGACCCGGCTCGCGGGCTGGACCTCGTACGACATCGCCGCGCACGGGCTGGCCCAGCGCTACTTCGTGCAGGCGCTGCGGCTGGCGCAGGCGGCCGCGGACCGCCCGTACGGCTCGTACGTGCTGGTCACCATGAGCCGGCAGGCGGTCTACCTCGGCCACGGCCGCGAGGCCGTGCAGTTGGCCCGGGTGGCCCAGCAGGGCGTCGGCTCCGGCCCGCCGCCCGTGGTGCAGGCGCTGCTCCACTCGGCGGAGGCGCGCGGACACGCGGTCCTCGGCGAGGTCCGCGCGTCGACCGCCTCCCTGGTGCGGGCCGAGCGCGCGCTGGGCGCGGCCCGGCCGGGGGACGACGTACCGCACTGGGCCCGGTTCTACGACGAGGCGCAGTTGGCGGACGAGTTCGGGCACTGCCACCGGGACCTCCAGCAGTACCGGGCCTCGGCGCAGCACGCGGAGCGGTCCCTGCAGCTGAGGGCGCCGGGGTACGCCCGGTCCCGACTGTTCTGCCGGGTGGTGCTGGCCACGGCCCGGCTGGGGCTGGGCGAGCTGGACCAGGCGTGCGCACTGGGCGCGGAGGCGGCGCAGCAGGCGATGGAGATGCGGTCGGTGCGGGCGGTGGAGTACGTACGGGACTTCGAGCGGCGGCTGGAGCCGTACCGGGACGCCTCGGCCGTGCGGACCTACCGGGACCGGGTGGCGGCCTTGTCGTGACCCAGCGGGCCGTGCCCGGAACGCCGGCGAGGCGGGAGCAGGGCCCCGCCGGCGTCGTCAGGTGTTCTCAGGCCGCCACCGGAAGTGCGGGCTCCGGGGCGACCGGGAGCGGGATTCCGAAGTCGCGCAGGACGGCGCCGGCGGCGCGGCGCGCCGAGTGCAGGGCTCCCTGAACGGTGTTCGTGTCGCGGTGGTCGCCGCACACGTACAGCCCGGCCAGTACCCGTACGGGACGCCGCAGGTCGTGCGGCGGGGGCATCGCGGGGACGGCCTCCGGGGTGTGGTGGACGGCCAGCAGCTCCCACTCGCGGGTGGGGGTGTCGTAGAGGCGGGCCAGCCGCGAGGCGACCGTCCGCGCGGGCGGTGGCGGGCCGAGCACGGTGGTGGTGACCAGACTCCGGCCGGCCGGGGCCCGGGTCGGGTCGACCGCGCTCATGACGGCCGTGTGGGAGACGGGCCAGTTGGGGTCCCCGTCCAGGAGCAGCGAGCCGTCCCGGGACAGGGGTGCGGAGGTGGCGTGGTGCAGGACGGTGACCTCGTGGAAGGCGGGCACGCGCAGGCCGGGCAGGAGCTCGGCGGCGGCGCGGGCCCCGGTGGCCAGGAGGACGGAACGGCAGCGGAAGTCGCCGTGCTCCTCGGTGGTGACCAGGTTGGTGGCCACCGACCGGACCCGGACCCCGGTCCTTACGGTGCCGGGCGGCAGTGCGGCGGCGAGCAGGTCGGGCAGGGCCGCCGCGCCGCCCTCGGGTACGGCGAGACGGCCGCGGGCGAAGGTGCGCAGGGCGAGGTCGGCGACCCGGCTGGAGGTGGTGAGTTCCGGGTCGCGCAGCAGGGTGGCGAGCAGCGGGCGGAGTGCCCCGTTCAGGGTGCGTGTCGGCAGCCCGCGGGAGCGCAGGGCGGCGTGCGCGGTGCGTTCGGGACGGGCGAGGAGTTTCTCCTCCGGCAGGGTGGCGAGACGGCCGAGGGCGGCGCTGATCCGGGCCTGGTCGAGGGAGCGGCTGGCCAGGGCCCGCGCCGGGGTGAGGACCCCGACCCGTAGCTGTTTTCCGTCGGTGTGGACGAGGACGCCCGGTGTGAAGGGGCGCAGGGTCAGGGCCCGCAGGCCCGGGGTGCGTTCGAGTTCCGTGTACGAGGTGTTGAGCAGTTGGCCGATCCTGTCGAGCCGGAACCCGTCGGCGGACTCCGTGGCCATCCGCCCGCCGGGGTCGTCCGCGGCTTCCAGGACGGTGACCGTGACTCCGGCTGCGATCAGGTGCTGCGCTGCCGCGAGTCCTGAGACTCCGGCTCCTACGATGACGACGTCCGCATGGTGTGCGGCATGGTGTGCGCTGCTGAGCACGTGCCCCTCCCCGAGGTCGGCGCGGCTGTGTGGGGATCCTCCTTCCCCCAACCGGTTAAAGGGGAACCCGAGTTCGGCGGGGTATTGCGGTCAACTCCGGTCGCACAGCGGTCGCATATGGGTCACGAATGGTCGCACGGTGGTCGCACGCGGATCTCAGAGCGCGGCGCGGATCGCCTGCTCGATACCGGGGTCGCGGAAGACGAAGCCGGACCCCAGCAGCCGCGCGGGCCGTGCCCGATGACTGCCCAGCACATCCTCGGAGAACTCCCCCAGCACGACGCGCAGGGCCGTGGCCGGTACCGGCAGCAGCGCGGGCCGGCGCAGCACCCGGGCCATGGCCTCGGTGACCTGGCGGTTGGTCAGCGGCTCCGGGGCGGTCAGGTTGACCGGGCCGGACAGGCCCGGGGTGTCGATGATGTGCCGCAGGGCCGCGACCTCGTCGCGGAGGGAGATGTACGACCAGTACTGGCGACCGCTGCCGAGCCTGCCGCCGACGCCGGCGCGGAAGATCGGGAACATCCGCCCCCAGGCCCCGCCCTCGCGGGCGACGACCAGGCCGGTGCGGGCGAACACGGTCCGGATCCCGGCCTCCCGGGCGGGGGCGGCCGCCGCCTCCCACTCCACGCAGACCGAGGGCAGGAAGCCCTGCCCGGCGGGGGCGTCCTCGTCGACGGCCCGGTCGCCGGTGTCCCCGTAGTAGCCGACGGCCGAACCGCTGACCAGGACGGCGGGCGGCTCGTCGAGGGCGGCAAGGGCGTGCGCGAGCGCGGCGGTGCCGAGCACCCGGCTGTCGCGGATCTCCCTCTTGTACGCGGCCGTCCACCGGTGGTCCCCGACCCCTGCGCCGGCCAGATGCACCACGGCCCCGCAGCCGGCCGGCCCGGCGGGGTCCACGTACCCGCGCGCCGGATCCCACCGCACCTCGTCCGCCCCGACGGGCTCCCGCCGCACGAACCGCACGACCTCGTGCCCGTCCGCCCTCAGGGACCGCACGAGTGCACTTCCGATGAGCCCGGTCGACCCCGTGACAGCGATCCGCATGCCCCCATCCTGCCGGGTCGCCGCGCGAGCTCGGCCGGTTCAGGGGGCGCGTCGTCGCCCTTCGCCGGACGCACGTGCCCTGGCGGGCGTCACACGGCGCTCCGCGCCCCCGCCTCGAAGGCCGGCGGGGCTGAAACATCCGGCCCGCGCGGGGGGCCGGGGTGGAGTCCCGGTCAGGCGGCCGTACCCAGCCAGGTGCCCACCGCGTAGGTGACGCCCATGGCCAGCGCGCCCCCGGCGACGTTCCGCAGCACCGCCCGCCCCACCGGCGCTCCGCCCAGCCGCGCGCTGATCACCCCGCACAGCGTCAGCGCCACCAGCACCGCCACCACCGTCACCGGCACCCGCTCGGAGGGCCCCGGCAGGATGATCGCCAGCAGCGGCAGCAGCGCGCCCACGGTGAAGGCGATGAGGCTGGCGAAGGCCGCGTGCCACGGGTCGGCCAGCTCGTCGGGGTTGATCCCGAGCTCCACCCGGGCGTGGGCCCGCAACGCGTCCCGCTGCGTCAGCTGTTCGGCGGCCTCCCGTGCCACGTCCCGGCTGAGCCCCCGCTCGGCGAGCAGGTCGGTCAGTTCGTCGAGCTCCGCCTCCGGCTCCGCCGCCAGTTCCCAGCGCTCCAGGTCCAGCGCGGCCCGCTCGGAGTCCCTCTGCGAGCTGACGGAGACGTACTCCCCCGCCGCCATCGACAGCGAGCCCGCCAGCAGCCCGGCGACGCCCGCCGCCAGGATCGCCGAGCGCGAGGTGGTGGCCCCGGCCATACCGACCACCAGGCCCGCGGTGGAGATGATGCCGTCGTTGGCGCCGAGCACACCCGCGCGCAGCCAGTTGAGCCGTGTGCTGATCTCCGCGCTCTGCGAGCCGCCGCGCTCGCCGTGCGCCTCGATGTGCGCCTTGCCGGGCCGCTCGCCCGCGCCTTCGCCTGCCGTCACGCCCCCACTGTGGCGGCCCGGCGCGTACGGAGCCACCCGGCGGACCGGTCCGGGGTGCGCGCGCCCGGCCCCCGTACCAGGGTGGAGGGGTGAGACGCGGACGTCAGGAGCCAGGATGGCTGCGCGGCGAGCCGCCGCCGCGCTGGGCCCGGATCGCGCCCGCGGTGGCCCTTGTCGGGCTGGTCCTCGCACAGGCGCTCACCCCCGGCGATGTGGAGCTCGGCTATTTCCTGGCGGGCCTGCCCCCGGTGGCCGCCTTCGCGTACGGGGCGGCCGGGACCGCGGTCTTCGCCGCCGTCGTCCTGCTGCTGCTGGGCGTGCACGAGCTCGGCGTCGCCCATGCGCGGGGCACGGATCTGGCCACGGTGGCCGTCGTCGGCGTGCTCAGCGTAGTGATCGCCTGGGTTCGCCAGCGGCGGGACGCGCAGTTGGTCAGCGTGCGGACGGTGGCGGAGGCAGCCCAGCTCGCGGTCCTCCCTCCGGTGCCGGAACGGGTGGGCCCGGTGCGCTGCTCGGGTCTGTACCGGGCGGCGCAGCGCGGAACGCTGGTCGGCGGCGACCTGTACGACGTACGGGCCGGGCCGTACGGGGTACGGGCCCTGGTGGGGGACGTACAGGGGCACGGGCTGGCGGCGGTCGCCACCGTGGGGGCGCTGCTCGGCGCCTTCCGCGAGGCCGTGATCGACGACGCCGGGCTGGGGGCGGTCGCGGCCCGGCTGGACCGGCGGCTGGTGACGGACGCGGCGGCCTCCTCGATCGAGCACCCGGAGCTGTTCGCCACGGCCGTGCTGCTGGAGTTCCCGCCCGGGCAGGATGTCGTACGGATCGTGTCGTGCGGGCATCCGGCGGCCCTGCGGGTCCGCGGACCGGTGGTGGAGGAGGTGACCGTGGACCCGGGGCCACCCCTGGGCCTAGGGCTCGCCGGCCCGAGCCCGCCGGGGGTGACGGAGCTGGCGGTGCGGCCCGGGGACCAGCTGCTGCTGCACACCGACGGCGTGACGGAGGCCCGCGACGCGACGGGGCACTTCTACCCGCTGGCCGCCCGCGTGCCCGTACTGGCGCGGGACCCGGGGGGCTTGGTCGGGGCGGTGTGGCGGGACCTCTGGTCCTTCACGAACGGCGGCCCGAACGACGACGTGGCCCTGCTGCTGCTGTCCCTGGACGGCCGGGAACCGACGGTGTAGGCCGTACCCGGCGGCCCGGGGTCACACCCGGCCGGCCGTGCCGGGCGGCAGCAGGGTGGTGAGGGGATCCTCGCCGTGGTGGACGTCGTGCGCGAGCGCGTCCCCGTAAGCGGGGATTCGCTGCCGGAACCCGCTTCGAGGGGGACTGCCGGGTCGGGCCCCGACCGGCCGTGCTCGGC
>NZ_JBSGZP010000242.1:0-9797 GCF_053611065.1 Streptomyces sp. NPDC054840 | reverse complement strand
AGTACGTGCCCGGGGGCCCCGCCCGGCAGCACCCGGCCGCGACCAGGTCCAGCAGCGGCTGCCAGTCCTCCAGGACGCCCGCGTCCAGGGCGGCCGCGGCGGCGGAGTCCCGGGCCTGGCACAGGGTGGCCACCGCCTCGGCCTCGGCATCGGGATCGGCCTCGGCACCGGCGGCGTCGTGGCGTCCGGCGTGCGCTTCGGTGGACCGGTGCGGCGACTGCAGCCGCACCAGCCGTGCCACCCGCTCGCCCAGCAGCGGGCGGATCGACTCCGCCGCCACCCCGACCGTAACCGCTCCGTCACTCAGACGGAGCAAACTTCCGAGGCAGTGCACCAAGCCCGCGATCTGCAGTTCCTTGTCGAAGGGGTGTGAGCGGCGCAGCAGGGCCGCGGTGCGCAGGCCCCGGTCGTCGGGGTCGGCGCGCAACAGCTTCATCAGCTCCAGCACGCTTGTGACGTAAGGGACTTGAGTGTCGGGCATTCCGGACCTCGCCACCGCCGACCCCCTCCGTCACACCCCCGCGCGTCCGCGGTCGAGCAGATCACCCGTCACGTACCCGCAGACCACGACTTGCTGAACGAGGAGCGAAAGTAAGAGGGCGCAGCGGATTTTGCCTTCCTATCGAGCGGAGGTCCGCTCATATGTGTACTCTGGGGCATCAAGACGGCCCCCATCCGGGCCGCGCTCCACTAAGGCGCCACCGCGTCCGGAAACCTTTCATCCCTTGCCCGGCGCGCGGTCCGCTTGCCGGGTTACGCGACACAAAGGAGTGCGCGGTGACTGAGAAGACGAAGCCCGAACCGACGGCGATGGAGCGGACGAGTTCGCGGGCGAAGCCCCGAACCGACGAGCTCGGAAGCCTTGAGGTCTGGGCCCGGTCCGCCCCGATCCGGCTGGCCGGGTACGAGGACGACCTGGCGGAAGCGCACATCCTGCCCGGTATCGACTAGTCGGCAGAGTGGTGCCAAGCGCCCCCACGTGCCCATGAGCACCGGGGGCGCTGCCCTGCCCGAAGATGTCCGGCCGCCGCGCGACCGCGGTTCCGGTGGGGTTCCCCGCACGGCTACGCCCTGAGCGTCATCGCTCACGGCGATCACGGCTTCCGCCGCCCCGCCCGCCCCGGGCAGGCTGGCGGGCATGAAGCTGCTGATGCTGGGTGGTACCGAATTCGTCGGACGCGCGATCACCGAGGACGCCCTGACCCGAGGCTGGGAGGTGACCGTCTTCCACCGCGGCCACCACACGCCCCCGCCGGGCACCTCCGCCCTCCACGGGGACCGCACGGCCCCCGGTGGGCTGGCCGCCCTAGGTGCGGGGGAGTGGGACCTGGTCGTCGACACCTGGGGCGGCGCCCCCACGGCGGTACGCGACACCACCCGCCTCCTGCGTGACCGGGCCGGGCGGTACGCGTACGTCTCCAGCCGCTCGGTGTACGCCTACCCCGCGCCGGCCGGCCTCACCGAGGACGGCCTCCTGGTCGGGGGCTCGCCGGACGCCGGCCAGACCTCCTACGCCGAGGACAAGCGGGGCGGCGAACTCGCCGCCCTCGACGCCTTCGGGGACCGTGCCCTGCTCGCACGCGCCGGACTGATCCTCGGCCCGTACGAGAACGTGGGCCGGCTGCCGTGGTGGCTGAACCGCGCCGCCCGCGGCGGCCCGGTGCTCGCCCCCGGACCGCGCGAACTCCCGATCCAGTACATCGACGTACGCGACCTCGCCCGCTGGACCCTGGACGCCGCCGCAGCGGGGCGCGCGGGCGCGTACAACCTGGTCTCCCCGTCCGGACACGCCACGATGGGCGGCCTCCTCGACGCCTGCGTCGCCACCACCGGTGGCGGCGCCGACCTGCGCTGGACCGACCCGGACCGGCTCCTGGAGGCGGGTGTGGAGCCCTGGACCGAGCTACCCGTCTGGGTCCCCGAGGGCGAGGCCTACGACCACACGCACCGCGGGGACGTCTCCAAGGCACTGGCGGCGGGCCTGACGTGCCGGCCGGTCGAGGAGACCGTGGCCGACACCTGGGCCTGGCTGCGCACGCTCGGCGGGGCCGCCCCACAGCGTCCCGACGTACCCGCCAAGGGCATCTCCGCGGAGCGGGAGGCCGCGCTACTCGGGCTCTGAGAGGCGCGCGGCCGCGAGGCGGGTCGGCGGGAGGTACTCGCGCACGAGCGTGCGGTGCCACCAGGCCCCCGTCTCGCGCAGCTCCCGCCAGGTCGTGAACCGGTAGCGGTACAGCAGGGCGCGGACATGGACCGGCGGGGCGTCCGGGAACGGGTTGTCGCGCAGCAGCCGCAGCGTGTCGCGGTCACCCGCCAGCAGCCGCTCCACGAACGGCCCGAACCAGTCCCGCGCGTAGTCGGGGGAGATCGCGGCGAACCACATCAGCCAGTCCAGCCGCAGGTGGTACGGGGCGAACTGGCGCGGAATCCGGTTCGGTTCACCCGGCTTGCCCTTGAAGCCGTACTCGCGCCAGTCCCCGTCCGCGCGCGGCACCCGGTCCGCGGTGCCCTCCACCGCCACCTCCATCCGGACCCGGCCGACCGAGCCGAACGCCCCGTAGGTGTTGACCAGGTGCAGCGCGTCGAAGGAGCGGTTCATCACCTGGCGGCGCGAGACCATGTTGAGCACCGGGTGCCGGCTGAGGAACAGGATGAGTACGGTCACCGCGCACACCAGGACCACGAACCACACCGGACCCGTGCGCGAGGCGGCAGCCGGAGGAGCGCCCGCGAGGCCGGTGAAGTCCACGGCCGAGACGGCGAGCGTGATCGTCAGCCAGTTCAGCCAGGCGAAATTGCCCGAGAGCACCAGCCACAGCTGCGTCGCGATGATGATCCCCGCGGCGTACGAGGCCACCGGCTGCGGGGTGAAAAGCAGCACCGGGACGATCAGTTGGGTCACATGGTTGGCCGCGCACTCCACCCGGTGCAGCGGCTTCGGCAGATGGTGGAAGAACCAGCTCAGCGGCCCCGCCATCGGCTGTGTCTCGTGGTGGAAGTCCAGGCAGGTCAGCTTGCGCCAGCAGGGGTCCCCGCGCATCTTGATCAGCCCGGCCCCGAATTCCACGCGGAAGAGCAGCCAGCGCAGCAGCCACAGCACCAGCACGGGCGGCCCGGCCCGCGCGTTGCCGAGGAACACGGCGAGGAAGCCCACCTCCAGCAGAAGAGACTCCCAACCGAAGGAGTACCAGGTCTGCCCCACGTTCACGATCGAGAGGTAGAGCGCCCACAGCGCGGCCCACATCGCCATGGCCGCGCCCAGCGGCACCTCGTCCCCGGCCCCGGCGGCCAGCGCGGCGGCCAGCGCCGCGCCGCCCCAGGCGCAGCCCGCGAAGAGCCGGTCCGAGTAGCGCAGTTGGAAGAGGCTCGGGGCGCGCCGGAAGGGCACGTACCGCACGTAGCGCGGTACGGGCGTCATGCCATGCGCCCCGATCAGGGCCCGGAACTGCAGGGCGGCCCCGAGGAACGCGACGAGGTAGACGCCGGCCAGGGCCCGCTGGAAGACCAGACGGGCGAGCCAGTAGCCGGGCGCCGTGAACCAGTCCATCGCCTCCAGTATCGGACCGGTCAGCCGGTGGCGGCCAGTTTGCGCAGGTGGTGCCCGAGCAGGCGGGCGTAGCTCAGCTGGAGGAAAGGGACCACCGGGCCGGCGAGGCGGGTGTACCAGGTGTTCGGGCGGCTGAAGGCGGTGACCGTGAACCACACGGTGCCGTCCGGGTCCATGTCGACGATGAAGGACTCCTCGCCGCACTCGGGGTGCCCGGCCAGGGTTCCGTAGGCGAAACCGATGCGGGCGGGCTCGTACGCGGTCCAGATCACCTCGCACGGAGCGTCGATCCGCAGCGGGCCGAGGCCGATCCCGACGATCACCCGGCTGCCGGGCCGGACCGCGCCGGCATCCGCCCGTACGCGCATGCCCGAGGTCCGGTGGGCCTGGAAGGTGGTGACCGCGGTTCCGGCGGCCTCGAAGACGGCCCGGCCGTGTCCGAGGCGGGTGCGGTGGTGCAGGTGGTTGTATCCGGCCGGCAGCGGCCGGTGGGCCGTCGCACCCCGGTCGGGGTAGCCGGCGGTGTCCCGGCCGGCGTTGATGAGGCGGGTCATGGCGCGATCTCCACTCGGTCGGTGGTGGTATGTGGTCCGGGCTCGGGGCGGTCGCCGGGCCGGTGGTCCGGACGGTCGGCCGTGCGGGCCTCGGCGGGGCGGGTCTCGGGGGTCAGCCGGCGCCAGGCGAGGACCGAGCACAGGGCGAATCCGAGCGCGTTGCCGAGGCCGTGGGTGGCGGCCATCCAGGTCAGGGTGGGGTGCGCGATCCCGGTGGCCTCGCCGGTCGCCCACCACAGGGCGAGCAGCATGGTGGCCACGAGCACGGCCGCCGAGGTGGCGAGCAGGGCACGTGTGGTCCGGTCCGGGCCGGCGGGCCGGATCTCCCGCCAGGTCAGCAGGGCCACGGCCCACATCCCGCCGGTCAGGACCACCGCGCCCAGCAGCTCGGCCCGGTCGCCGACGAAGTAGCCGAGGAGGACGAGCAGGGGGCCCGCCGGGACGCTGTAGGCCGCCCATCGTGCGAGGCCGCCGGTCCAGGCGCGGCCGCCGACGGCGCGGCACACCAGCCCGGCGACCAGGGCGGCGGTGAATCCGGCGAAGTGGAAGTGGGGCACGGTCAGCGCCAGGATGTCGAGGTCGAAGCCGAGGAGCCGGTACCCGGCGCGCTCGGAAACCAGGGCGGTGGCGGCGATCGACGGCGAGACCAGCGCGGTGGCGACGGCGATCGCGGGAGGGGTGAGGGAGCGGGCACGCAGCAGCCGGACCGGGGCCCGGGCGGCGAGCGCCAGGCAGGCCGCCGCGTACAGCGCGGCCAGCGCGGTGGCGGGCGTTCCGCGTGGCAGCCACAGGCACAGGGCGCCGGGTGCGGCCGCCGCCGGCCAGAGGCGGGCCGTGCGCAGGAACCGGGCCGGGTCGATGAGCCGCAGGCCGGCCGGCACGACGTAGAGCATGCCCAGCGTGACGATCACGTTCACCAGTACCGTCACCCTGGACTCCCCCCATCGCCGCGGCCAACGCCTTGAACGCGTTCAACCCATGGTGGGAGCCTACGACGTTTCTTGAACATGTTCAAGACGCGCGCTCCGGTTGCGGCTCCTGCTCGGATGCGGCAGACAAGAGGGAGCAACCGGGGCGAAAAGGGAGATTCAAGTGAACGGATCGTCACTTCCGACACCACGTCAGGCGTCGCGTCGTCATGCACCCGCCGGAGCCGCCCTCTTCGCCCTCCTCGGCCTCCTCGCCGCGGCGTGCGGGAGCCCGGAGGAGCCGGCGGGCGCACCCGGCGCGGAGAGCCAGGAGGTCTACCTCCAGCCTGTGGCCTCCGCCGGACCGGACCCCTTCACCCCCTCCTCGGCCACCGCCGAGTCCGCCCCCGTGCAGCCCCCGCTGCCCAACCCGACCGGCCAGGGCATCCGCACCGTCAACGCGGCCACCCCCGGCCTGTACGGCGGCACCCAGCGGCTCGGCAGCTGCGACGTGGAACAGCAGGTCCGCTTCCTGACCGAGAACGAGGCCAAGGCCCGCGCCTTCGCCGAGGCCTCGAACATCGAAGAGTCCAAGATCCCCGACTTCCTGCGCGGCCTGACGCCCGTCGTCCTGCGCGCCGACACCCGGGTCACCAACCACGCCTTCCGCGACGGCGCCGCGGACGGCTTCCAGTCCGTCCTCCAGGCCGGCACCGCCGTCCTCGTGGACGAGCACGGCATGCCCCGGGTCCGCTGCGGCTGCGGAAACCCACTGGGCTCCCCGCGCAGCCCCAAGGGATCCCCGCGGCACAAGGGCGACCCATGGAGCGGCTACCAGGCCAACCAGGTCGTCGTCGTCGAACCCACCCCCCACGTGATCAACAACCTGGTGATCGTCAACATCGCCGACAACACCTGGATCGAGCGCAAGCGGGGTGACGACGGAGCGCAGGACCGACCTCCGAAGGCGCTTCCCCCGTACGACCCGTCCGCCGGCATCCCCGACGGGCCCCCGCCCGGGGCCGGGTCCGGTGACCCCTGCCCGCCGAACCAGGCCGCACCGGGCTCACCGAACGCTCCCACGGTGCCGGTCCCCGGGGCGACGGACTGCGCGCAGGACCCGCAGTCCTCGCAGAGCTCGCCCGGCGGGAACCTGCCGCAGAACCCGGACACACCGTCGAACCCGTCCACCCGGCCGCGGCAACCGCAGCAGCCGCAGCGGCCGCCGTCCGGCAATCCCTGGGACGTCCCGACCGATCTGCCGCCGCTGGACCCCGGCGAGCAGGCCCTTCCCCTGGATCCCGACGGATCGGCCGCGCTGCCCGGCGACCCGGTCGATCCGTACAACCCGGACATCACGTCCGACCCCAACACCCTTTACGACCCGAACGGCCCGAACGGCCCGAACGGCCCGAACGACCTGAACGACCTGAACGACCTGAACGACCTGAACGGCCCGAACGGCCCGAACGGCCCGAACGACCCGAACGACCCCAACGCCGTCCCGGACCCGGCCCTGCAGCCGCAGCCCTCGGACGGGAGCAGTCCGCTGGAGAGCGCCTGACCGGCCCGTGTGTCATGGTGGATCGGTGCCGACCACCGTATCGCTGCCGGACGACTGGCCCGCACACCCGGACCGGTCGCTCTCGCTGAACCGCATGGGCAGTTTCGACTGGGACCTGATCACCGGTCTCATGCACATGGACGAAGCCGCCCTCGACGTTTTCGACACGGCTCCCGAGGAGTACGACGGCCGGCCGGAGTCGCTCGACCCGCGCGTCCCCGCCGCCGAGGGGACGCGGCTGGACGCCCTCGTCTCCTCCGCCCTCAAGAGCGGCGAGGACAGCTACGGCGCCTACTTCCGGATCCGCTGCCACGACGGGCGGCTGCGCTGGACGCACACCCAGGGCCGCGTCATGCGCGGCCAGGACGGCCGCCCGTACCGGATCATCGGCATCGTCCGGGACGCCACCGACGAGCTGAGCCACTCGGCGGAGCGGCTCGGCCTGGACGAGGAGCGGCGCCGCCAGACATCGGTGGTCGAGTCCACCACCGCCGCCCTCGCGCACGCCCGGACCGTGCGGGACGTCATCGACGTCATCGGCGACGCCCACGGACTGGAACGGCTCGGCTCCATGGGCATGGTGATGGGCCTCGTCGAAGCCGGCCGGATCCACTTGGTCGCCGAAGGGCCGGAGGACAGCTTCGTCCCCGGTACCCGCTACACCCGCATCGACGAGCAGTACCCGATGAGCGAGGTCGTCCGGTCGCTGGAGCCGCGCTTCCTCGACTCGGCGCAGGAATTCGCCCGGGATTACCCCGAGCTCTGGGCGAAGATCTCGTACATGCGGATCTCGGCCGCCGCGTACCTGCCGCTCATCGCCCAGGCCCGGCCGATCGGCGCGATCGGACTGCTCTACCAGGACAAGGCCGGCTTCACCCAGGAAGAGCGCAACCTGCTCGTCGCCCTCGGCAGCAGCATCGCGCAGAGCCTCCAGCGGGCCATGCTGCTGGAGCAGGAGCACGACCTGGCCGAAGGGCTCCAGCAGGCCATGCTGCCGCGGCGGATCCCCTCGGTGGCCGGCGGAGAGATCGCCGTACGCTACCGATCCGCCCGGATGGGCCAGGACATCGGCGGCGATTGGTACGACGTCATCCCGCTGCCCGGAGGCCGGGTCGGCGCCGTCATCGGCGACGTCCAGGGCCATGACACGCACGCCGCAGCCGTCATGGGCCAGCTGCGGATCGTGCTGCGCGCGTACGCCGCCGAGGGGCACTCGCCGGGCACGGTCATGGCCCGGGCCTCCGTCTTCCTGCACGAGCTGGACACCGACAGGTTCGCGACCTGCGCATACGTGGAGGCCGACCTCGCGACGGGCGTCCTCCAGGTGGTCCGGGCGGGCCACATCGACCCGCTGCTGCGCACCCGCGACGGGGACTGCCACCGGCTCCCGGTGGCGGGCGGGATGCCGCTCGGCCTCTCGGCCGAGTTCGGCCGCCTGGAGTACCCGGTGACCACGGTGGAGCTGGACCCGGGGGAAACGATCCTGCTGTGCACCGACGGCCTCGTGGAACAGCCCGGCGCCGACCTCGACGACGGAATCCAGCTCCTGACCTCCCGCATCCGCCGCGGACCGGCGGACCTGCAGCTCCTGGCTGACCTGCTGTGCGAGATCGCCGACGAACGGGGCGGGGACGACGACATGGCGCTGCTTCTGCTGCGCCGCCACGTGGTGGCCGCCCAGGAAGGCGGCGGCCGCCTCCAGCAGCACGTGGCACCGGGCGACCCGGAGGCCCTGGTGGCGGCCCGGCACATGATCGGGGCGGCGGTACGGGCGTGGGGCGCGCGGGAACGGGCCGACGAGATCGAACTGGTCGCGGACGAGCTGATCGTGAACGCCCTCATGCACACGGACGGCCCGGCGATCGTGACCCTACGGGTCCTGGCAGGCCCCCAGCGCCGCCTCCGGGTGGAGGTCGAGGACCGCTCCAGCGCACTGCCGCGCCGCCGCGAGGCGGGGGAGTCGGGTGTCTCGGGGCGGGGCCTGATGCTGGTGGACCGCCTGGCGGACGTCTGGGGCGTGGAGCCGCGGGGCGGCGGCAAATGCGTGTGGTGCGAGTTCGTGATGGGCTGAGGCCGCTCCGCCCGCCCCGCCCCGTTCGGCTCAGCCGCGCCCCGCGCGTGCCCGGGCCGAAGCTTCCTCATCCCCGTTGTTGTCAGTGGCGCCCGGCAGGATCACGGTCATGTCCGAACCCACCCCTGCCATCACCGCATACTGGGACGCCGCCGCGGCCGCGTTCGACGACGAGCCGGATCACGGCCTGCGCCAGGAGCCCACCCGCGCCGCTTGGTCCCGGTTGCTGAGATCCTGGCTGCCCGTCGGGCCGGCCGACGTCCTCGACGTCGGCTGCGGTACCGGGTCGCTGTCCTTGCTGCTGGCCGAGGCCGGGCACCGGGTGACAGGTGTGGACCTCGCGCCCCGGATGGTGGAGCGGGCCGAGGCCAAACTCGCGGCCGCGGGCCTGGCGGGGCGGTTCGTCGTCGGCGACGCCGCGGATCCGCCGACCGGGCAGGAGCGGTACGACGTCGTGCTCGGCCGGCACCTGCTGTGGACCCTGCCCGACCCCGGGGCCGCTCTCCGCGCGTGGGTCGCGCGGCTCGGCCCGGGAGGGCGGCTGGTACTGGTCGAGGGGCGGTGGCGGGAAGCCGGCGAGAGCGGCGTCCCCTATGTCGCCGGAGCCGAATCGCTCCCCTGGTACGGCGGGATCCCCGCCGTGGAGCTGGCCGCCGCGGTCCGGCCCCTGGTGTCCGGCCTGCGTATCGAACCGCTCAGCGGCGAAGCCGAGTTGTGGGGCGGACCCGTCACCGATGAGCGGTACGCGCTGATCGCCCGGATCTGACCCGGGCGGCGGGACCGGGCCGCCCAATCGCGCCGCGGAATCGCGCCGCGGGGCGGTCGGACCGGCCCCGCCGCCCGGGAAAGTCCGTTGCGGCCCCGGCGTGGCTCCGTGAGGATCGGGGGCGATGACCAACGCCACAGATGAAGTACGCCGATTCCTGAAGAAGGACGATCTGCCCGGAGCGGTACGGTCCCTTCGGCCGCACGCCGAGACGGCATCGATCACCGAACTCGCCAAGGCCGCCCGGGCCCTGGCCGACGCCGCCGGGTTCAATGACCTGGCCGGCGCGGCCACGGCCGCCGCCCGGCGGCCCGGCGAGCCCCAGGCCCGCTACGACGTCGGCTACGCCGGCGGCGAGCGCGGCCTCGCCTGCCTCGCCGTCGCACC